>JAAYFX010000043.1 GCA_012728025.1 Clostridiales bacterium | reverse complement strand
TCGTTTATCATATTAATGGCCTTTCTGCCTCTTTCGTTTGCAGCTAAAACTCTGGCGTAAGGGGGAATTTCATCAGCCTGCCCCTCTTTTATGCCCAAGGCCGCACAAAGACACATACGACGCAGACGAGACAGGGCATAGCGCTTGGTTTTTGCGGCAGATAGTATCCCATCAAAGCTTACCTCTTCTCGTGTGGCGGCAAAAAGCCTGTTTCCAAGACCTTCTCCGGCATCCGGTATGGACTGGAAATCTTCTAAGCTAAGCATACGAAGGCGGGATAACAAGGCACTTTCCAAATCATCCATAAACACAGGTCCCCTGCCCTGAGCTGTTTCTCGGTTCATCACTTCCAAAACTTCTCTCGGCACATAGGAGTTTATGCCCTCGCCGGTTTTTATCATCCCTCTGATGCTGCTGGCAGAGCCTCCGGAAGCGTCGTGTCCTGCTCCAATTCTTGTTATGGTAATTGGCTCTATGCGCAGTCTTTGAGAATATATAGCCTTTAGATATTCAACAGCCAATATATTGTTGGGGGATTTAAGATGGTCGGCCAGACTTCCGATTTCTTCGGAAAGGGCTTCCTGCCTTGCCTGAGCATAGGATATGCCCGTACTTAGCCTATCTTTAAGCTTTGCGTCAAGCATGGGGTCCATTATAGCTGTGGCAAGGGCATTTAGTATGCCCAAGTCGCCGCACTCGCTTCCAAAACTTAAATATGAAACGGCACCCAAAGCGCCCAAAATACCCACAGAGCCTCGTGCAAAGCCTTCTGCGGAGGACAAAGCCCAAGGCAGGGGCAATTCAAGAATTAAATCCGCTCCGGCTCTAACCGCAGCAGCGGCTCTGGCGTGTTTTGAAAAAATGGCCGCCTCTCCCCTTTGGACAAAATCGCCGGACATAACGCAGACTATGGCAGTGTCGGGAATTTTCTTTCTGGTTTCCTCAATATGCAGCCTGTGACCCTTGTGAAAGGGGTTATATTCCGCAACTATACCTGTGATTTTCATGATGAGCCTCCTAAAAGTAAGATAATTTGTATAAAATAAGAGAAAATGTTAAAAAGCCTTGCTTTTTAGAGGAGGATAGTATTAAAATAGCGTGGTGTGTATTTATATGTAAGTTATTATACTTTACATTTTTTTCACTGTAAGTTCAATAAGAAAGGGATAAAATAATGAAAATTCTAGTAATTAATGCGGGAAGCTCCTCACTTAAATACCAGCTTGTGGATATGGACGGCGAAAAGGTTCTCGCTCAGGGCCTTTGCGAGCGTATAGGCATCGACGGGCATTTGAAGCACAAGCCCTCCATCGACGGAAAGCAGAAGTTTGACGCTGATGTTTCCTTGCCCAGCCACAGCGAGGCCATTGAAGCTGTAATCGAAAAGCTTACCAGCAAAGAATACGGAGTTTTAAATTCCATGTCCGAAATAAACGCTGTGGGTCACAGAGTTGTTCACGGCGGTGAGTATTTTAATTCCTCTGTTTTGATTAATGATGAGGTTTTGAATGCCATTGAAGCCTGCACTCCCCTTGCTCCCTTGCACAATCCCGCAAACATAACCGGAATTGTTGCCTGCAAAAAGGTAATGGGCGAGTCTGTTCCCCAGATTGCCGTGTTTGACACTGCCTTCCATCAGACCATCCCCGGAAAGGCCTTCATGTATGCCCTTCCTTATGAATACTACGAAAATGATAAGGTTCGCCGCTATGGCTTCCACGGAACCAGCCACCGCTATGTCTCTGCCAGAGCTTCCGATATGCTTGGAAAGCCCCTTGAGGAGCTGAAGCTTATCTCATGCCATATGGGTAACGGCAGTTCTATCTGCGCCATAGAGGGCGGCAACAGTGTGGATACTTCCATGGGCTTTACCCCCCTTGTGGGCCTTCCCATGGGTACACGTTGCGGACAGATGGATGCCGGTGCAATTCAGTATCTTATGAAAAAGCATGGATACTCCATTGACGAAATGCTGCATATCCTCAATAAGAAGTCCGGTGTTCTCGGTATCTCCGGAATTTCTTCCGACTTCCGTGATTTGGACGAGGCGGCAGATAAGGGCAATGAAAGAGCAAAGCTTGCTCTTGATATGTTCAACTACTGGGTTGCAAAGACTGTGGGCGGTTATGCCGCCGCCATGAACGGTGTTGACGCTATTATCTTCACAGCCGGCATCGGTGAAAACAGCAAGAGTACAAGAGCGGATATATGTGAATATTTCACTTACCTTGGATGTCAGGTGGACGAGCAGGCAAACTCCAAGCGTGGGGAGGAAATATTTATTTCCACTCCGGACAGCCGTGTAAAGCTTATTGTTATCCCCACAAACGAGGAAATAGTCATAGCAAGGGATACCTGCGACATTCTGGATAAGAAATAAAAAAACCATAAAAAGCGGGCTAAAAGCTTTAATAAATACGCTTTTTAGGAAAATGCCTTAAGTAAAAAGAAACAGCACAGGGTCATTGCCTCTGTGCTGTTTCTTTTTTTATTAAAAGCTTAAAAGTTAAGCCTTAAGCTTTTTGATTTCCGCTATAAGAACGGGAAGAACCTCAAACAAATCACCAACGACGCCATAGTCTGCAACGTTGAAGATGGGAGCGGTTTCGTCCTTGTTAATAGCAATAATAGTGTTGGAGCTGCTCATGCCGGCAACGTGCTGAATAGCACCGGAAATACCGCAGGCAATGTAAAGCTTGGGTCCTACGGTTTTACCTGTCTGACCAACCTGATGAGAGTGGCCAATCCAGCCGGAGTCAACAGCCGCACGGGAAGCGCCGACGACGCCGCCCAAAAGGTCTGCAAGCTCTTTTATAAGCTTAAAGCCCTCAGGGCTGCCCAGTCCACGTCCGCCGGATACGATAACTTCAGCGCCTTCAAGGTCAACTATTTCGCCGGCAGTTTCCTTAATTACCTCGATAAGCTCGGTGCGAATCATATCGGGAGCAACGTGTATATCCTCTTTTACGACTTCTGCGCTACGGGCTTCGTCAGCCTCGCACTTTTTGAAAACACCAGGGCGCACAGTTCCGATTTGAGGGCGATGGTCGGGGCACATAATAGTCGCCATAAGGTTTCCGCCAAAGGCCGGACGGGTCCAAGCGACGTTTCCGGTTTCCTCATCAATTGCAAGGGAGGTGCAGTCTGCCGTAAGACCTGTATTCAGGCGGCAAGCCACTCGGGGGCCAAGGTCACGCCCGTTGTTGGTAGCACCTATCAAAATGCTGGTGGGCCCGTATTTTTCAACAAGTGTGCAGAGAGCATGGGTGTATGCATCGGTGCTGTAATGCTCATATTCCTTGCCTTCAACAACAAATATCTTGTCTGCGCCGTGAGCTGTCGCCGCTTTAACAGAGGCATCAACATTGCTGCCAACTATAACGCCTATAAGCTGGCCGCCCTGCTTGTCGGCAAGCTCACGTCCGGGAGATAAAAGCTCAATACCGACATTTTTAGGACTGCCGTCCTCATTTGTTTCTATAAACACCCACAAATCTTTGGTTTTTGCATCCATTTCTAGTTACCCCCTCTTAGATAATCTTGTCCGCTGTAAGGCAAGCGAACAATTTCTTTGCGGAATCGGCGCCGGTTTCCTCGTTTATCTTAACGCCGCCGGTCTTAACGTCCGGAGTGAAAGTCTTTTTAACCTTTGTGGGGGAACCCTTCAGTCCAATCTTTGTGGCATCTATGGTAGCCTCAAGGTCGGCAAAGGCAATTTTAGCAATTTCTTTACGATTTGCGGCCATTTTCGACTTTATTGTGGGATAACGAGGGTCAAAATCGGGCTTTGTGACAGTTACAAGGCAGGGCATCTTTGCTGCGATAAGCTCAAAGCCATCGTCTGTTTCCCTCTTTACCTTTACAAGGTCACCCTCAACATAAGATTCAACAGCATAAGTAATCTGGGGATAATCAAGATGCTCGGCGATTTCAGGACCTACCTGAGCTGTGTCACCGTCAATTGCCTGCTTACCGCAGAAAATGATGTCAAACTTACCGTCGGTTTCTTCAATCTTTTTGATTGCAGTGGCAAGTATATAGCTGGTCGCAAGGGTATCCGAGCCGCCAAATTCACGGCCGCTGCATAGATAGGCGACATCGCCACCAACTGAAAGGCACTCTTTTAAAGCCGCCTCAGCCTGAGGGGGGCCCATGCACAAAAGTGTAATCTTCGTGCTGGGGTCTTTGTCCTTTATTCTTGCAGCAAGCTCAAGAGCGTATGCATCAAAGGGGTTAACTATGCTGGGCACACCGTCACGGATAAGGGTCTTTTTGACCGGGTCTATCTTGATTTCGGTGGTATCCGGCACCTGTTTTACGCAAACAAGTATATTCATGATAGGTATTCCTTCTTTCCATTTTATTGCGTTTATATATTGCTTCTTTAGAAAATCCAAACGCTTATATGTTTATAAATGCCCGTTTATTATACATCAGCGGTTTAAGCCGTGTCAACAAACAAAGATTTAACTAAGAAAGCCAGTACTGTTTTCGGCACTTGGTCTAATAGTGACAGCATAAGACTTAATGGGAAGCCTTATGCCAAAAAAACAGGTCCGCGCAAGCACAAAGTGTTTACGCGGACCGTAAATTAATTGCTTGATAAATGATAATTAAGCTTGAAATGGGAAATCAGGCAAAAATCTTACATCATGCCGGAGGCCTTAAGCAGACTCTTTACGATAACCATACGCTGAACCTGGTTTGTTCCCTCAAAGAGCTGACCGATTTTTGCGTTTCTAAGGATAATCTCAATGGGATATTCCTTGGAGTAGCCGTTTCCGCCGTGAATCTGGATGGCGTCAAGGGCGCATTCAATAACAGCATCAGAAGCAAAGGTCTTGGCGGCAGAGGCAAGAGCAGAGTCGATAACGCCGTTATCTATCATGCCTGCAACCTTATATGTAAGGGCACGAGCTGCCTCATATTTAATTTCCATGTCGGCTATCATGAACTGGATGGCCTGATTGGTGAGTATGGGC
>JAAYFX010000042.1 GCA_012728025.1 Clostridiales bacterium | reverse complement strand
TTATGTTTCCGGTTAAGGCACGGTTATAGTTGCATATAAAGGTGCCGGAAATTAAAATCATCATGGCTTCTGCCTCGTTTTCGCCGATAGCATCACCATAAACCATTTTTAGGCACTGCTCCATGGTATCTTTCCAATCCCAAAATTCTTGCTGGACAAGGTTTGCAATTTCTGGGTCGTAATGGGCAAGAACATAGGTTTGCGTGGTGGCGTTTGGTCGGTTTTCCCCCACCTTGCCTGTTGCCACATACTCCATAAAAGCGTTTATATAATCAATCTTTGCGGCATAGCCCTCGGGGGGATTATCCAAAAACCATTCAACGCATTTTTCCGACATATAGTCACGGGTGAACAGCACATAGGATTTAATAAGGTCCTTTTTGTCCTTAAAATAATACAGCAGCTTTGAATGGGGCATACCTGCCGCCTTAGCAATGTCCCTAAGGCTTATATTGGTAAGGGGTTTTTCTTCAATGCACTCCTGCAAAGCCATAAGAATATCATGTCTGACAGCGTCGTGGTCAACAACTAAGGGCATTATATACCTCCATAAATTTTATCGGTTGGGAAATAAAAACCCTAGCAGACACGAAGTGTCCAGCCGAAGCTGTCTTTCACTTTACCCCACTGAATACCTGTCAGGCAGTCATAAAGTTTCTGGGTTACTTCACCAATTTTAAAGCCGCCTATTTCATGCTTAATACCGTTAAAGTTAATTTCGCCTATGGGGGAAACAACAGCGGCCGTACCTGTGCCCCAAGCTTCCTCAAGACTTCCGTCGTCAGCGGCGGCGATAAGCTCGTCCACCGTGAAATCACGTTCTATAACCTCATATCCCCAGCTTTTTAAAAGCTCAATAGCAGATTTGCGGGTTATGCCGGGGAGAACACTTCCCGTAAGGGCAGGGGTTATTATTTTGCCTGAGATTTTGAACATAACGTTCATGGCGCCCACTTCCTCAATGTTGCGCCTTGTTATGCCGTCAAGCCAAAGAACCTGACTGTATCCCTGCTCCTCGGCTCTTTTGCCCGCACGAATGGAAGCGGCGTAGTTGCCGCCGCATTTTGTGTGACCGGTGCCGCCACGCACAGCACGAACGTCGCCGCTTTCTATCATAATGCGCACAGGATTTAGCCCCTCGGGGTAATAGCTGCCCACAGGAGCTGTAATAATAGCGAAAAGATAGCTGAGGGAGGCATTAACTCCAAGGTGGTCGTCTGTTGCAATTACAAAGGGGCGTATATAAAGAGAGGTGTCCGGCTCTGATGGAACCCAACTTCGGTCAAGCTCCACAAGCTGTTTAAGACCTTCCAGAAAAATATCCTCGGGGATTTGAGGTATGCACAGGCGCTCGGCAGAGCTGTTCATCCGCCTTATGTTTTCTTCAGGCCGAAAAAGCAGTATCTCTCCATTTTCAGACCGATATGCCTTCAAACCTTCAAATATCTCCTGAGCATAGTGAAAAACCATGGAAGCCGGAGAAAGGATCAAATCCCCAAAAGGAACAATTCTCGCATCATGCCAGCCCTTATCAATGTCGTAGTTCATAAGGAACATATGGTCGGAAAAATGCTTTCCGAAGGGGATATTGTCCATGGACGGTTTTTCCTTCGGTACTGCTATTTTTTCAATTCTTATATTTTCCAAACAAATCACTCTCTTTCAATCATATTTCTATATGTTTTATTTACTTAACTAAAGATTTTACCACCACAAAGAAACATTGCAAGGGTAAAATCAAGTATTTTCTCTTTTTCGTATATTACGTCCCCCAAAACTCCAAAGGTGAATTGATTTTTGTTGTATTGGCAGATGCTCTTTTTCCCTTGCAAAGACATCAGTGTAGTATTACAATAGAACAGTAAGGGATTTATAAAACGCAAGTTCAAATCCTGTGCTATTGCAAGGGTCAGGGGAGCTAACTGACCGGAGAGGAAAAACACTATGCTAAAAGTGGAAAACGTAACAAAAAGATATGGAAAGTTTCTGGCTAACAAGGATATAAGCTTTGCTGTGGACAAAGGTCAGATTGCTGTGCTTCTAGGGCCTAACGGAGCGGGAAAATCCACAATTATAAAGTGCATTGCCGGTCTTTTAAGATTTGATGGAAACATTCTTATAGGCGGAAACAACAACAGAACGGTGGAGGCTAAAAGGCTTCTGGGCTATGTGCCGGAGGTGCCTGCCGTTTACGAGCTTCTAACAGTTTCCGAGCATATGGAATTTATACGCAGGGCCTATAAAATGCCCGACGACGGCTATGACAAATATCTTTTAGAGCGTTTTGAGCTTTTTGATAAGAAAGATAAACCTGGCAAGGAGCTGTCAAAAGGAATGCAGCAAAAGCTGTCCATATGCTGTACCCTACTTCACAAGCCAAAGGTTATTATTTTTGACGAGCCTATGGTTGGCCTTGACCCCCACGCCATAAAAGAGCTTAAGAAAATGTTTTCGGAGCTGAAAGAGCAGGGCTGCGCTATACTTATAAGTACTCATATGATAGACAGCGTTGAAAATTATTGGGATGTGGCTCACATAATGATTGACGGAAGCTTTTCCGCTACAAAAATAAACGAGGGCAAAGAAGCAGACGGTAAAAGTCTTGAGGAACTTTTCTTTAAGATTACCGAAGGCGGCACAGGGGAGGTTTCCCAATGAGAAAAAATGCCCTGTTTTATCTTCTTGCCACAAAGCTTAAAAATAATTTGAAGGAATTTGTCAAAAAACCCGCAAAGCTTATTTTTGCCCTCTTTCTAATCGCCATGTTCGGACTGACGATTTTTGGCGCCTCACAGGGAGCAAACGATACTGAAAGGCAGCTTCGGGACTTTTCCGAGCTATCCGCTATTATAAGCGGCATCCTTATCCTCATATTTTCCATGACCTTTTACACAGGTCTTTCCCGAGGCGGCTCCATATTTAAAATGCCTGATGTAAACTTTATATTCCCCTCACCAATAAACAAAAGAAGCGTGATGTTTTTCGGTCTAATCCAGCAAATCGGCGCATCTCTTTTGGTGGGCATATTTATCATGTTCCAATACACAAACCTACACATAAATTACGGCATAGGCATAAGCGGGCTTTTACTTATTTTCCTTGTCTATTCCCTAACGGTTTTTTTAGGGCAGACAAGTGCCATGCTAATCTATATATTTATAAGCCACAGCGACAGGAAAAGGACAATAGCAAAAAACATCTTCATGGCTTATATAATTTTACTTTGTGCCATTATAGGATTTCAGGTATTCAAAAACCAGAATGATGTGCTGAATGTTCTGGTGTCCGCCGGAAACGGGCTTTTGCTCAGGAGCTTTCCCTTTGCCGGCTGGATGGCAGGCTTTGCGGACGGGATTTTCAGTGGCGAATATTTACAGGCAGCCCTTTGGCTGGGCATAAGTGTTCTTGCCTTTTTAGCCATGCTTTCCGCCATGTCACGCTCGAACCGTGAATACTACGAGGACGTTCTTGCCTCAACGGAAACAGCCTTTAACGCTCTTTCCGCAGCGAAAGAAGGCAGCGCCGCTACCGCTCCCATG
>JAAYFX010000339.1 GCA_012728025.1 Clostridiales bacterium | reverse complement strand
GTATCGCTTTTGTGTGCGCTTCGGCTTTGCCCAATTCCGCTTTCAGTCTCCCTATCACCCGCTCGCTAGATTCCGGCTCATCACCTGTGGCGGAGTCTTCACCTTCTTCCGGCTTCTCTTCCGTCTCTTCTTCCGTCTCTTCTTCCGGCTCGCTCTCTTGTTCGCTTTCCGGCTCATCACCTGCGGCGGAGTCCTCCCCCTGCCATGCGGAAAAAGCTGCTATGTCAAGCGTGCTACCTTGCTTCACAAGCTCCTGTTCTTCAGCTTCTGTTATCTTTGCCGGCTTGCTTGCGTAGCCCTTTATGATCTCGTCGACGATACCATAATTAGCTGCCTCGTGCGCCGTCATCGTCAGTTGCCGCCCCTCGCCAAACCCTGCCTCAACCACGTCCGCCGGCACGCCGAATCTTAGCAACCCTTCGCGGATTGGCTCGTTGATTTGGCTCAGCAATTTTGACGTGTCGTCGTGCGCTCCATCGCCGCCGATAGTCACGCTCCATGCACCGTGATACAGGATAATGCTGTTAGTATGCGCCCTGACTTCGCACCCTGCTTGCAGTATTATGTTGGCTGCCATGCTTGCGGCGTATGCGCCAACTGTGATTGATTTTTTGTGCGGGTACTCCTTGATGGCGTTGAGGATTTCATTTCCAGCCATCACGCTGCCGCCCTGTGAGCAAATCACAATTTCAATTTCTGCGCCATCTTTATTAGCCGCCTCTAACTCGCGCCGGATATAGGAGTCTGGCGTAAATAATCCGCGCTCGATGTAGCTTTGCGCCCATGCACTATCGTACCATGCGTCCACGATTACACCGCGTATTTGTATCTTTCGTTTATTCATTTTTCTCTTCCTTTTCAGTGCCGTCCGCCTTCGCTCCGGCTGCCGTTTCAAAAATCGATAATGGCAGATTCAGCTCTCTCGCGTACTCCAGCTCTTCCGCTAACTGCTCCAGCTGCTCGCGCCACGACGGGCCGAGCAATTTCGCAAACGTCGTTTGCCCGTTTTTCAGTTTTTGCGCCAGAGCACTCTGCTCTTTTGCTTCATCGACTGCCGGCATAATTGGATACTGCCAAGCAATAGATCGGTGCCAATCATCGTCCGGTGGGCGTTCTATCTCCCCGGTATTGATCGCCCAAGTGATTGCCTGTATTGCCACCCAATCGGAAAATGAATCCTCCAGAAACTGTTGGAAATCCTTAAACGCCATCCACGTCATCACCATGTCACCGCGGAATGCGGTATAGCTCGTGTCGGCACGCATCCTCGAATACGCGTGCGCCAGACCGTGGGATCCGCCTGTTAAATCATTGGTAAAATCAAGAAAACTTTCAAGGTTGGTATTTGGACGCGACGCCGGATCGAACACGATTTGCGCACCGTGTGCAAGGTAGTCCACGTTGCCACCAGTATAGCTCTCAAGCCCTGATGCACGGTATGACTCTTCCTCTTCCTCCGGTGTCGGCTCGCTCCCTCCTGTACCATCTTCGCCGAAGTCCGTAAACCCTGTGGGCACTCCAAATGAGTCTTCTTCAGGATCGATAACCGACGCATACCGTGCTGACGCCATCTTGGCGGTTGCCATCTCATACCCCAGCATCTCGTAGCTATCTATGGCACTCTGTAGTGCCGGTATTGCGTCAGCCGATCCCCTCGCCTGAACGAGTCGAAACTTGCGCCGTACGAACCGCCATTGCGGCAGTGTCCTGCTTGCCGGATCATGCGTCAATACCCATGCGTCTTTTTTCTCCACCGCATCAACGCCTCGCTTGCTGCTTACCACCAGCCCGCAAATCCTGTTGTACCGATCGAAAATTACGCCACTTTCTTGCCGGAATTTCATCGATTTAAACGGCGCAAAATCCGCCTCCGTCAAATTGCATATCTGATCCGCCTCAAAAAATACAAGTCTCCCCGTCCCCTTGCCACCGGTGATCAAACCGTCGTCGAACACCACCGCAAAATCGCCCTCGTGCGTCAACGCATACACAACCAACTGCAAGCACTC
>JAAYFX010000354.1 GCA_012728025.1 Clostridiales bacterium | reverse complement strand
TCCGCCGAAAAAATGGTCGCCGCACTTTCGAGCGCCGGCATGCACGGCGCCCTCAACACATTCTTATCAACCTTCGCCGCCGCCGATCGATCCCTTATTGGTATCAACTCAAAGATCGCCGAAATGCAGCGAGTCCTATCCCAATCAATCAAGTTCAACTTAGCTATGCGGGTTCAGAATTTCGTTATTGGGCAAGTCCAGGGCGCCATCGGCTGGGCGCGTGACCTCAACGAAGCCCTTACAGACATCGCCATCGTCGCCCCAGAGGTCGCCGGCAAGATGGATGTCGTCGCCGAAACCATTATTCGCGGCGCCCAGGAGCTGCGTGTTGCCGCAAAAAGCTACGCCGAGGCTGCCATTATTTTCTATCAACAAGGTCTTTCTATGGAAGACGTCGATCGCCGCACTCGGATAACCATCAAGGCGGCGAAAGTCGCTGGCGCTTCAGTAAAAGATATGTCCGAACAGCTAACTGCCGTTTGGAACACCTACCAAATGCAGGATGACGAGCTCGAGCGCGCAGCCTCAGTCGCCGCTAAGCTAGGCGCCGAAACAGCCGCCGCTTTCGAGGACATCTCCGAGGCCATGAAAGTCGCCGCGTCCGGTGCCTCGATGCTAGGTGTCTCTTATGAGTCCCTAGTCTCTATCGTCACCACGGTTCGTGAGTCAACACTTCAATCTGCATCAACCATAGCAAACGCTTACAAAACAATCTTTGCTCGATTCACAAACCTAAAAACCTCAGGCGAGGACGCCGGCGAGTCCCTAGGTCGTATTTCCCAATCACTCGCCGACTTAGGAGTCAATGTTCTCGACCAAGCCGGCCAGCTGCGCGACCTTGATGAGGTTATTATGCAACTCGGAACCACATGGGATATTTATAGCCGCAAACAGCAAATCGCCATTGCCCAAGTCGTTGGCGGCACGCGGCAATATCAACAGTTCCTGGCCCTGATGCAGAACTTCGATAAATACCAACGCAACTTAGCATCCGCCGAATCCGAGACAGGTACCGAGGAACTTGACCGTCAGTACATGGAGTCTTTAAAATCTGTCGACACAGCGATGGAAAACTCCGCCGAAACCTGGCGCCGCGCCTTCGCAAACCTTTTCGCCTCAGATGCACAAATCGGTTTCTACAAATCCATCGAGAAAATCGGCTCCGCTTTTGAGGGTGTTATTGAGTCCGTCGGCGGCTTAAAGGGAGTTCTTATTGTCGTTGGTTCGCTGATGGCGTCTCAGATTGCGCCGACCGTCGAAAAAATTGGAATCGGTATTAAGGAATGGAAAGATAATCTTACCATAGGCACTCAACAAGCCGCCGCTCAGCGTGACAGTGAACTCATGAGGAAAAGCCTGAGCCGACTGGGCCGTGAGACTGGTATTGACATTTCTGGCGACGCTCAGAAAGTGGAGATGACTCAAAAAGCCTCTGCGGCAAATATTATCCTTAATCGCCTTATTAAAGAAGGAAACGCCGACACCAAAATCCGCGCAGAATATCTGAAAAACCAGGTTGAGCTTTCTCAATCGCTCGGTATGGCCGCCTTAGACGAATTAGCCGTTTTAGAGAAAAGCGCCGCCCAGCAGAGCGAGCGTTTTAGAAGGGAAGCCGAATTTCAAGAGCGAAAGAGTGAAGATCAGCTCGACCTTGATAGCTTAGATGACTTAAACGAGGCGCGCCTAGCTTTATTCCAAGAACAACTCAAATTTCAACAACTTATCGAGGCCGAGATTGTCGCTGCTAGTGAGTCAGGTGACGCTGCAGCAGCCGCCTCCGCCGCTCAAGAGAGGGTCAACGCCGCTGAGCGAGAATTAGTTGTATTACAGCAATGCAATATAGCTCGCCAAAATGCTGGCGAGATTTTGGGGCAGACAGAAAGAGATGCTCTGGCCGCAGCTCAACAGGAGGTTGACACAGCTAAAAGAGAACTTGACGCCGCCCGACAGGTAGCTCAGGTCAGCAGAGACCAGGCTAAAGAGGCCTCTAGAGTTGCCAGAATTCAGGAAGAAATAGTTGAATTCTCTAACAAGGCTGTCTCAGTCCAGTCAGCCGGCACTGAAGAGGAAAAGCAACGTGCCGCGGCTTTAAAGATCTCCGCCGCCCTCCTCGAAACTATGGCAGTTTCTTCAGAGGCT
>JAAYFX010000041.1 GCA_012728025.1 Clostridiales bacterium | reverse complement strand
CCCTGCCTTAGTATGCCCCCCTCACGAACAGAAAAAGGAGGCTCGTCACAAATGGCCCTTTCCAAAAGCTCCGTAAGTGTATCTAAGGCTTCGGTTTCGGCTATTTCTATGAGAGCGGCGCTTTTCATTTCCCTTAAAAGCTTTGAAAGCTGGGGCATTGCGGCGCAGTAAGCGCCAAGGGAGGAAAGGTCACGACCGTTTGCCGTTCCGTAAACGGCACGGCTGCAAAGGCGCTGAATGTCACCGATTTGCCTTAAAACCTCTATTATTTCGCCCCTTAAAACATTGTCTAGATAAAGTTCCTGAACTGCAGTAAGGCGGCGCTTTATGGAAAGGGGAGACAGCAAAGGCCGCTCTGCCCAAGAGCGCAGGAGCCTGCCGCCCATGGGGGTTTTTGTTTTATCAAGAACCCAGAGAAGGCTTCCCTTTTTCTCTCCTGTGCGGAGGTTTT
Source organism: Clostridiales bacterium (assembly GCA_012728025.1). Taxonomy (GTDB): domain Bacteria; phylum Bacillota; class Clostridia; order Oscillospirales; family Oscillospiraceae; genus UBA2658. The sequence goes on along the minus strand of JAAYFX010000041.1, from coordinate 3,362 downwards.
CGGTGATTTCAAGGTTTTTGCGGGTGGTGAAGTCCAGCTCCATATAACGGCCTGCCGTAAAAACATCCAAAATGTTTATATGGCTCATATCGGCCTTTTGAGTTTCGTCTATATAGCTTAAAAGCCCTCCGGCGGCACAGACGGAGGCCATGTCTCCATAAAGACCCAAGTCATCCACACTTTCCGCCTCAAACTGGCGGCAGAGATGTATAGAGGATTGCATATAGTCAAAGCGCTCAGCTCCCGACTCTGTAAGGCTGCCGAGCTTTGTTGTGATAAAGGCTAAAAGCTCCTTATTTTCTTCGGCGCCTGCGCTTAAAATAATCTCCCTTGGCATAAAGCGGGAAAGCTCGTTTTCAATGTGCCCCCGAGCCTCGCCCTTAATGCCGGAAACGCAAAACTCACCGGTGGAAACGTCGCAAAAGGCGGCGCCGCCTCCCTGACTGTCTAAATAAACGGCGGCAAGATAGTTGCTTTTCCCCTCGTCCAGCATGGAGCTTTCCGTAACGGTGCCGGGGGTTATAACACGGATTACATCCCGCTGAACTATCCCCTTTGCCAAGGCTGGGTCTTCCGTCTGCTCGCAGATGGCGACCTTATAGCCCTTGGCTATAAGCCTTGCAATATAAGCCTCGCAGCTATGGTAGGGAACGCCGCACATGGGGGTTCTGTCCTCGGGGTTTTCCACGTTTCGGTCACGGGTGGTAAGAGTAAGGTCAAGCTCCTTTGAGGCGATTTTTGCGTCTTCATCAAACATCTCGTAAAAATCGCCCAGCCGGAAAAACAGCAGGCAGTCTTGATGCTTGGCTTTAATTTCATTGTATTGTCTTTTCATGGGGGTAGGCTCTGCCATCTTTATTCCTCCGGTGTTTTTTCTTTATATGGAGCATGAAAGGGCGGCTTTTTTAAATAAGCTCCCCTCGCAGCGCCCAAGTGTTGCAGTCTGTTATTTTAACATTTTGAAAGCTTCCGATAAGTGCCTCGTCCCCAGAAAGGCGAACAAGCCTTCCGCCGGAGGTTCTGCCTGTTAGGCAGGCATCTTTTTTGTCTGTTCCGTCAATAAGAATTCTTTCAAAGCGGCCTATATACTCTTTGTGCTTTTCCTCGGATATGCGGTTCTGCGTTTCCAAAAGCCGGTCAAAGCGAAGCTGTTTTTCCTCACGGGTAAAGGGGTCGGGCATATCATAGGCAGGGGTGCCCTTGCGCTTTGAGTAGATGAAGGTGAACATGGCATCAAAGCGAATTTCCTCCACCGCCCTAAGAGTTTCTTCAAAATCCTCTTCGGTTTCATCGGGAAAGCCAACTATTATATCGGTTGTAAGAACCACATCGGGTAGGTACTCACGAATTTTCTTAACTTGATTGTTGTATTTTTCCATGTCATAGCGGCGATTCATGGCAGAAAGCACTCTGTCGCTTCCCGATTGAAGGGGCAGGTGCAGGTGATTTTCGCACTTTTCACAGTCTGCCATGGCGGAAAAAAGCTCCTCGGTGGCGTCCTTTGGGTGGCTTGTCATAAAGCGGATGATAAAATCCCCCTCAATGGCGTTAATCTCCCGAAGAAGCTTTGCAAAATCAGTTTCTTCAGACAGCCCCCTGCCGTAGGAGTTGACGTTTTGGCCCAAAAGAGTAATTTCCTTATATCCTGCAAAAACAAGCTCACGGGCTTCTGCAATTATCTCCGAAGGCCGCCTTGAGCGCTCACGAAAGCGGGTGTATGGTACAATGCAATAGGTGCAAAAGTTGTTGCAGCCGTTCATAATTGAAAGCCATGCCTTAACCTTATCACTTCGCAAATGGGGCAGACCCTCGACCACGCAGCCATCCCCCTTGCCCAAGGCAAAAACCCGCTTTTTTGATTCCCTAACAGATTGAATCAGCTCTGGGAAGCGCCAAAGCTCGTCCGGCCCGAAAAGAAGGCTGACCTGCGGGAAAGAGCGCCTTATTTTTTCTGCCACAGACTCTTGCTGGGCCATGCAGCCGCAAAGAGTGATTATTTTTTCAGGGTCATCTTTTTTAACATGGGACAAGGCGCCCAAATTGCCGAAAACCCGCATTTCTGCGTGTTCCCTTACAGCGCAGGTGTTTAAAACGATAATGTCGGCAAGGGCCTCTTTATCGGTCATTTCATAGCCCATGGCAGAGAGATAACCACGAATTTTTTCGCTGTCCTCCTCGTTTTGCTGACAGCCAAAGGTGTCGACCATGGCATAGCGGCCGGTGCCGATTTCTTTTTTTATATCCTCGCAGATGGAAAGTTGGGCATCCACCTGCTCTTTTGTTATTTCCTTGGGTTTTATTTCCATTGCAAAATTAATCCTGTCATATTAATAAGGCGGATGCTTCCGCCTTTTAGCCTACCCCTTATACTATCATTTTTAAGTGGCAATTTCAACACATTTGATGTATAATACATGAGTATAGCTATATTATAAGCTTTCCCCCAAGGGGCAATTATTTTGCCGCCCATGGGCGGATTGCTTTTTAAACCATAGCCCGAAAGGAGGCCGCCATGCCAGAGATTAACATTTTATCACCCCACCTTGCCGACCTTATAGCGGCAGGGGAGGTGGTTGAAAGACCTGCCTCCGTTATAAAAGAGCTTTGTGAAAATGCCATGGACGCAGGGGCTTCAAACATAAGCATAGAGTTTTCCGGCGGGGGACTTACATACATAAAAGTGACGGATGACGGCTTTGGCATGAGTCCTGAAGATGCCGGAGTTTGCTTTACCCGCCACGCCACAAGCAAGCTTAAAGACGAGCGCTCCCTTGAGGCCATAGGAACCATGGGCTTTCGAGGGGAGGCCCTTGCCGCCATTGCCGCCGTTTCAAGGGCAGAGCTTATAACAAGACGCCGAGGTTCAAAAGAAGGTGTGCGCCTTACTCTTGAAGGGGGCGAAATCTTGGAGATGGTCCCTTGGGGCTGCCCCGAGGGCACGACGATTATTATACGGGACCTTTTTTACAATACCCCTGCAAGGCTGAAGTTCATGAAAAGTGACAGGGCAGAAGGCTCAAACTGCCTTTCCCTTGCCCTGCGCTGTGCTTTGGGCAGGCCAGAGGTTTCCGTTCGGCTTATTAAAGACGGCAAGGAAGAATTTTTCTCCTCTGGAGACGGCAGGCAGGACTCTGCCGTATACAGTCTTTTAGGCAGAGACAGCGCAAAACAGCTTTTAAACTGCGCATCCGAGGACGAGGGCATAAAGGTAACAGGCTTTACAGGCTCTCCCAGATACGGCTGCGGAAATCGCTCAAGGCAGTTTTTCTTCTGCAACGGCCGCTCCATAAAGTCCCAACTTTTACAGGCCGCCGTTGAGCAGGCATACAAAAACACCCTGCTCACAGGGCGCTTTCCCGCCT
>JAAYFX010000040.1 GCA_012728025.1 Clostridiales bacterium | reverse complement strand
AGTCCGAGGAAAGCTCATAAATAAGCCCTGCCATGCCATAGACTCCCGCATCTCCGCTGCAAACCATGGCAACGGTTTTGCCCTCTGCCGCCTGGGAAAGGGCGGCACGGCAGCGCTCAATCTCCCGAGTCATGGGTGTGGTGAAAACGGGTTTTTCGGGAAAAAGGGGAGACACCAAGTCAACATATACGCTGTAACCGCAGATAAGCTCGCAGTTTTCAAGAGCCGCCCTTGCCTCGCCGGTCATATATTTTTCGTCTCCGGGGCCAAGACCCACAACGTAGATTTTATTCATCATAGCCCTCCTCAAATTTAAGGCTGAAAGCTTTTTCGGCAAGAGCCATGGTGACAGGCCCAAGGCAGTGTTTTTTAATGGTAAGCCTTGCTCCCTCTCCTGCCCCTAAAACGGCGCTTCTCTCGCAGACATTGTCGGCTCCTGTGGTTTTTTTTACGAAATTCGAGGGTGTAAAGTCTCCCGATAAAGCCATAAGCTTTTCGGCGGAAAAGGTTTTAAAGGGGAAATTGTGGTTTTTGCAAAAGTCCAAAAGCCCCTTTTCCTCTGCCTTAAGGTCTATGGAGCAGACGGCGGCAATGCTCTTTTCCTCTATGTCTTTTTTTAAAACAAGCTCCTCAAAAGCTTTTTCAATGGCTGAAACCTCTGCCCCTTTTCGGCAGCCGACTCCAAGAACACAGACGGGAGCTGTCATTTTAAGGCAGTTTTTTTTATAAGTGTTTTCATTAGAAATATAAACATCATAGTCCTCGCCGTCTGTTAGAAAAACTCCCTTTGGCGGCTTTCCCGAAATGGGAAAATCACTTCTTATTTTTATTATTTCTCCGGCTAACAGGCGGGCGGAAACATCTTTTATCGCCCTTGGGTTTAAGACTAAAAGAGACTGCCTTCTTGCCCAGTCGTCCACAGAAAAAACTCCGTTTACGTCGGTGGCGGTTGTTATAACGGCTGATGCCCCAAGGGCTTTTGCAAGCTTTTCGGAAAGCTCGTTTGCCCCACCGAGATGTCCCGACAAAATGGGTATGACAAAGCGGGCGGCCTCGTCAATCACTATTACGGCAGGGTCTTGAGCCTTGGATTTTACATGGGGGGCTATGGCCCTTGTTGCTATGCCGACAGCACCTATGAATATAAGAGCCGCCGAGTCCTCAAAGGCTTTTTTTGTCCATGGTGAAAGGCTTTTTTTACCCTCTCCAAAGCCACAAGACAGCTCTGCCTCCCAGTGGATTTGAGAAAGAATTTCTGCTATTTTCTCACCCAGAAAAGACCCTCTTTCTGTAAAGGCGATAAGACTAGCTTTCATGGCTTGCCTTTCTAAACTCTGTTGTGAAGGAGGGGTCATAAAGCTTTGAGCGCTCGTAAAGACTGTCCATAAAATTCCCGACGATTATAAGAGCCGTTTTCCTTATGCCGTTTTCCTTTGCAGTTTTTTCCAAGGTGTCCAAGGTACAGCGGAAAACCCTTTCCTCTGGCCAGCTTGCCTTATAAACTATGGCAGCGGGGGTGACTCTGCTGTATGCACCGCCTTCCAAAAGCTCTGATACGAGCTGAGGAATAAGGGAAGAGGAGAGGAAAATTACCATGGTACTTCCGATTTTGGAGAGGTTTTTCATGCTCTCTTTTTCCGGAACGGGAGTTCTTCCCGCCATGCGGGAGATTATAACGGTTTGGGTAACTTCCGGAAGGGTATATTCTGCCTCCAAAGCCGCCGCCGCCGCAGAAAAGCTTGAAACACCGGAGACTATGTCGTAGGGGATGCCCTCTTTAATAAGCTCGTCAATCTGTTCTCTCATGGCACTGTAAAGACTGGTGTCCCCCGTATGGAGACGAACAGTGTTTTGCCCCGCCTTTTCCGCTTTTTTCATAAGGGAGAGAACCTCTTCCAAAGTAAGATAGGCGCTGTCGTGTATTTCGCAGCCGGCTTTTGCGTATTTTAAAAGTTCGGGGTTTACAAGACTTCCGGCATATATTATTAAATCCGCCTCGGATAAAAGCCTTGCCCCCCGCACTGTTATAAGGTCAAAAGCCCCCGGCCCCGCTCCAACAAAATGTACCATTTTATCACTCTCCCACTATCATGGTTGTGAAATAGCTTATATCATCCTCGGCCTCATTAAAATTACGGCAAATTCTCTCGTTTTCCAAGCCGCAGTTTTGCACCAGCATAATTTTATCAGAAAGCCCCCACTTTTCGGCGGCGGCTCGAACCTCCGGCATGGCCTTGCCGGTTTTCATAAGCACCTTGGTGCCAGAAAGGGAAAAAGCCTCGTCGGGAGACATTCCGCCGGCGGGAATTATATGCAGGGGCTTGTTCATGCTGGTAAGGCCTGTGCGCAAAGCGGCGGCAACGGCGCAAAAACTGGGAACACCAGAAATCATAATTACCTCATAGCCCTCACTTTGCAAAATATCCATTATATAAGAAAAGGTGGAGTAAATCGAAACGTCTCCCAAATTAAGCATGGCAACGTCAATTCCCTCATCTAGCCTGCTTTTTATAAGTTCTGCCTGCTCCTTGTGATTTTCGGAAACAGCCGCCTTGTCTCTTGACATGAGAAATGGGAGGGTTAATATATCCTTCCCCTCGATATTCACTGCCTTTGAGGCAATATCCAAGGCAAGAGTTTTTTCTCCCCCTGTTTGGGGAGCGGCTATGCAGGGGCAGCTTTCAATGGTTTTTATGGCTTTGACAGTCATAAGCTCTGGGTCCCCCGGCCCTACACCAACACCAAAAAGAATTCCCTTTTTCATTAGGCTTTGTCCCTCCATTTTTCTAATATCTCTCTGCCGCCTTCTGTCATGCCCAAAAGCCCAAATTTATTTGAAAAGGCAATGGCACCGACGGCATAGGCCCCGCCCGAGCGGTGGCTAAGATGCTCCTGAATTTTATAAAGCAGACTTTCCATAACTTTGTCCCTTAGTCCGGCAGAATCTAAAAGCTCTATGCAGGCATCGCTTGTGGGGGAGGCCATAATTTTTTCAACAAGAAAGCGTGACGCACCAGAAAGGGCGGCGTGAGCTGCAAAAAGCTCTGTACGGCAGTCTGCAAAGCGGGAATGGGTGTTCATAATTCCTCCTGCAAGCTTTACAAGCTTGCCCATATGAGAAACCATCAGAACATTTTCCATGCCCTGCTGGGCGGCAAAGTCCAAAGTATCCCCAAAAAAGTTTGAGCATTTTATAAGGGGGAAACCTTCAAGCTCCGGCAGGGTGGAAAGAAAGTTTTCCCCATAGTTTCCGGGGGTGACGATAAGGTTTTTTTCTCCCTTTTCCCCGATAACCCGAAGCTCAATTTCAATGCTGGCTACAAGAGCCTCTAAGCTTTGGGGCTCTACTATGCCGCTTGTTCCCAAAATCGAGATGCCCCCTTCTATGCCAAGCTTTCTGTTAAGGGTTCTTTTTGCAATTTCCTCCCCTTGGGGAACGGAAATGATAATTTTAAAACCGCCCTCGTAAGCGTACTTACGGCAAACTTCCTCCGCCGCATCTTTTATCATACGGCGGGGGACGGAGTTTATGGCGGCATGACCCACAGGCTGGTCAAGACCACGAAGGCTCACCCTGCCGACACCCTTGCCCCCGTCTATTTCTATTCCTACGGGGGTTTTGGAAACCTCGGCATAAATAAGAGCGCCGTCTGTGGCGTCAATGTCGTCACCCCCGTCTTTTCTCACAGCGCAGGAAACCCAGCCATCGCCCCGCTTTAAGTCAAGAATATCCACCTCAACAGAAAGGCCCTTAGGGGTCACAAGGCTTTCAGTTTTACTGTCTTGTCCTGAGAGCAGTGTCCTTGCCGCTGCCTTTGAAGCAAGGGCGGCGCAGCTTCCCGTGGTGTAGCCGCAGCGAAGTTTTTCCCCCCCGCTTACAATGTAATGCTCAAAGCTCATTTTCTATATGCTCACAGTAAATTTCCCTTATGCCGGAATATTCGCCCAGACCCTTAAGCACACAGCTTGTCTCTATGCCATTTGACCGAAAAACCTGAAGCCAGCTATCCTCGTCTTCTCCTGCCATGTCATTTTGAGCATGGTCTCCTGCAACAAGCATAAGGGGGGTTAAAAGAGCTTTTTTATAGCCTTTTTTCTTCACCTGAGCCAGAACCTCATCCAAATCGGGAAAGGCTTCCACAGTGCCTATGAAAATATCCTCATAGCCCTTGGATTTTGCCAGATAGTCCATGGCGGCATAGGCCATGTTTGAAAAATGCCTGCTGCCATGACCCATAAACACCAGAGCCTCGTCGTCTTTTTTTGGCAGGCCCTCTCGCAATACGGCAAGGACTTTTTCCATATCCTCAAAACCTGCCAGCAGGGGTGCACCTACAAAAACAGATTCAAAATTATCCGCCATTTCAGAGACAGAGAGCTTCATTTTATCGTATTCCTCGCCATAGATAAGGTGGGTGGGCTGGACAATAAGCTGTTTAAATCCATCCTTTTTTATGCTGCCTAAAGCCTCGGAAACGGAAGAGATGTGTATACCCCGACGTTTCAGCGCCGCCCTCACCATGCCGCTGGTATAAGCGGAATAAACCTTGCAGTCGGGGAACTTTTGGGCTATATGCTCCTCGACAGCCTCGATGTTTTTTTCTCTAGCCTCGTCATAGCTTGTTCCGAAGCTTACAACCAAGATAGCCTTATTTTGCATTTTTGCCTCCTACTCATGGAAAATAGCGGGTTGACCTTGCCTTATTTCCTATATATACCTTAGAGTTTTTCCCTTATGGAAATGAAAAAGCGCCCCTTTTAAACCTAAAGGGACGCCTTGGCGCTAAAAATTTCCTGCTCATCCCTCGCAAACAGTTTTGTAAAAGCAGCGCCGGTAATCTGGCTTAAAGGAAAACCTTCCTTATCACAGTGGCGGGACCGCGTGGGATTAACCCAACTTCCCCGGTGAACATTCTTGTTCATGCTGCTTTCAAATATTAAGTTTTTAAGTTATCTTCCTATAAAAGCCTGTGCCGTAACGGCGGCAACAATGCAGGATAATTCGCAAATTTGAAGGAAGAAGCCTGCAAGGTCTCCTGTTATGCCCCCAAAAACCCGACGGCTCATAATATTGTAATACAAAAAGGATAAAAGAGCGGCAGAAACCATAACAACGCCCATAAGTGGGTAGAGAAGAATCATAAGAGCCGCTGTTATAAGGCTGAGGAAAACTAAGATTATCCTTGCCTTTTTTATATCTGCCCCTTCGGTAAAGGCGGCCAAAAGACCGCTGCCTCTGGCATTTTTAATAGTCACCGCCCCGAGAGCGGAAAGACAGCGGGATAGCACAGGAACTAGAGCCAAAAGGGGAATAAGCCTTTTTGTCACATGAATTTCGCACCAAAAGGCGAAGAAAACAATAAGGTAAAGACCGCAGACTATAAGGGCAAAGGCCCCTATGTGGCTGTCTTGCAAAATCGCAAGCTTTCTCTCACGGCTTTGGTGGGAGCCAAGGGCATCCGCCGTATCACAAAGACCGTCTAAGTGTATGCCGCCGCTTATAGCAAAGGGAATGACAAGGGCAATTGCCCCTCTTGCCATACTGCCAAGGCCAATAAAATCTGCAAAAATCAGCCACAGAGCCAAAACTGTCCCGACAGAGACACCTACGGCGGGAAACCAGCATAAGGCCCAAGCCATATGCTTTTTTGTCCATTCTGTTTGGGGGACGGGTATTTTTGAATACATGGAAAAAGCTATTAGAAAAGATTTCATTTCCAGACTTCCTTACAAAGGAATTTAAATACACAGGCTGGCTTAAAGACTGCAATCGATTGTTTTTAATAGCCTATAAAAACAATATAACACTATTTAAGCTATCTGTCTATTTTTTATGAAAATTTTTATAAAGCTTTGCCTTTTGTCAGTAGATATTGTAGGTTTTACTGATTTTTCTCTGAATTATTTGCAGATTTGCGATTTCTGCACCTTGAAGCGGCAAATAAATACAGCGCCTCGGCTTTAAGCCCGAAGCGCCGTATTTAATTAAATTTATAAGGGGGCAAGCCCATCTGTTTTTAAGGCTCGCATTGCGTTTAAAATGGCTATTAAAGCAACACCCACATCAGCAAAAACCGCCTCCCACATAGTCGCTGTCCCCGCCGCCACAAGAACCAAAACTAGGGCCTTAACCCCCAAGGCAAAGATAATGTTCTGCCAGACGATGGAGCGGGTTTTCCTTGCAATTTTTATAGCTGTGACAAGCTTTGAAGGCTCGTCAGTCATAAGCACCACATCTGCCGCTTCGATAGCGGCATCCGTCCCCAAAGCGCCCATGGCAACGCCCACCTGCGCCCTTGCCAAAACCGGTGCGTCGTTTATACCGTCACCGGCGAAAAGCAGGCTGCCTGTACCGGTTTTTTCGCTTTCGATTTTCTCTAAAATCTCCACCTTCTGCTGGGGCAAAAGCTCTGTGTATACGCTGTCAAGGCCAATTTCCCTTGCGATGGCCTCGCCAGCGGCACGGCGGTCTCCTGTTAGCATAACAGTGTTTGAAACACCAAGCTTTTTAAGCTCCCTGATTGCCATCTTGCTATCAGATTTTATCTCGTCGGATATGAGGATATAGCCTGCAAAAATGCCTTCGCTGGCAAGATACACAAGGCTGCCGGCCTCTTTTGCCGGAGTATAGGCAATGGCGTTTTCCTCCATAAGCCTTGCGTTTCCTATAAGTATGTCTTTGCCGTCAAGCTTTACGCTAAGGCCCTGTCCGGCAATTTCTCTTTGCTCCGAGAGCCTTTCAAAATCTATGGGATTTCCGTATTCCTTGCGTATGGAAAGGGCTATTGGATGGGTTGAAGTTCCTTCTGCATAAGCGGCGCTATGTAAAAGGGCCTCTTTCGACCAGCCCTCGGCGGGGCATATTTTTGTAACCTTAAAGCTTCCCTTTGTAAGGGTTCCGGTTTTATCAAAAACCACTGTGTCAACCTTGTTTAAAGCCTCAAGGTAATTGCTGCCTTTAATAAGAATTCCATTTCTGGAAGCGCCGCCGATACCGCCGAAAAAGCTTAGGGGAATGGAGATAACCAAGGCGCAGGGGCAGGATACCACCAGAAACGCCAAGGCTCTGTAAATCCAATCGTCAAAGCTTGCCCCGCTAATCAAAAGAGGCGGAACCACAGCCAGCATAAGGGCGGCAAAGGTTACGGCAGGGGTGTAGTATCTTGCAAACTTTGTAATAAAATTCTCGGTTGGAGCCTTTTTGCTGCTGGCATTTTCAACAAGCTCCAAAATCTTTGAAATGGTGGATTCGGCAAAGGGTTTTGTGACCTCAACGGTTAAAACCCCGTTTTTATTAATGGAGCCGGAGAGAATTTCGCTGCCGGAGGAAACGTCTCGGGGCATGGACTCACCCGTAAGAGCAGAAACGTCCAAGGCCGAGGAGCCTTCCCTGACAAAACCGTCTAAAGGCACCTTTTCACCGGCTCTTACAAGGATAAGTTCACCAACGGCAACCTCCTCGGGAGGGACGGATATAACCTTGTTTCCCACTTTAAGGTTTGCAAAATCCGGCCGAATGTTCATAAGGGCTGCAATAGATTTGCGGGAGCGATTTACAGCCAGACTTTGGAATGCCTCGCCTATCCTGTAAAAGAGCATAACGGCAACGCCCTCGGGGTTTTCACCTATGGCAAAGGCTCCAATGGTGGCTATGCTCATTAGGGTGTTTTCGTCAAAAACCTGACCTTTTGATATGTTCTTTCCAGCCCGCACAAGAACCTTGCCGCCAATGAGCAGATAGCTTGCAAGGTAGATTGAAAGACTGTACGGTTCTTTAAAATCCACAAAGACAGCCAGAGCAAAAAGCAAGGCTCCCAGCCCCAAGGTTAGCCTTTCTATCCATCTTTTAAGGTTTATACGCCGGTCTTTCTCGCCGCTTTCCACATCGGCATATGTAATTTGCACTTCCGGTTCTATGTTTCGAGCATACTCGGAAGCCTGCCGCAAAATGGCGGGGAGCATATTTTCATTTTCAGCTTCAATATTCAGTTTTTCTGTTACGAAATTAAGGTTTGCAGACTTAACACCCCGAATACCCCGAACCTTATCTTCAATTTTGCGGGCACAGTCAGCACAGTGCAGACCTTTTATATAAAGAGTTTTGCTTGCGGGGCGTTCATTTTCTTCTTCGTCGGTTTTTATATGGGAGTTATGTTTTTTTACTATGCTCTCAGCCTGAGGCCCTATATCCTCGGAGGAAAACCCCTCGGTAAGCTCCATGGTTAGTGTCTTTGACATGAAATCAAAAACTGCCTTAGACACTCCGGGTAAAAGACTAAGCTCCCTTTCAATTTTGGCGGCGCAGCAGCCGCAGCAAAGCCCCTCAAGGGTATACTGCATTGTTGTTACAACCATGATTATTTCTCCTTCTAAATCAAAACAGTTGAATAGTTGCTTATGTGTTCAACTGTTTGCTTAAAATTTTTTGTTCTTTCTCTGCTTTAGCCTCAATTTCGGCGGCACTTTGCTGCCCACGGCTTATTCGCAGACGTGAATAAGCGCTTGGTCAAAAATAACCTTGACATGCTCATCTGCCAGCGAGTAATAAACAACCTTACCCTCTCTGCGGTTTTTTACAAGATTCGCCTGCTTTAAAACCCTGAGCTGATGGGAGATTGAAGACTTTGTCATGCCCAGTAAAACGGAAATATCGCAGACACACATCTCGGCACGAAACAGGGCATAAAGTATCTTCACCCTTGTGGAATCGCTGAAAACTTTGAAAATATCGGCAAGGTCTAAAAGGATGCTCTCCTCGGGCATATGCTCACGAACCTTGGCAACGACTTCTTCGTGGATGGTGTTACAGTCGCAACGGTCAAGCTCGGCATCACAGGGATACATTTGGATGGCCTCCTTCAGTTGAATGATTGTTCAACTGTATTATATGCCCGCCTTGAAATTATGTCAAGAAAATTTTGATGGGGGGAGATTTTATAAGATGCTTTGAGAAACTTTTATTTAAAATGGCAGATACATAAGGTCGAAATTCAAAAGTGTCCTTTGCTTGTAATTTCCAAGTAAAAGACCTTTTTGAAAGCTTTATATAGGATTTTTATAACTTTTGGGCTAACTTTAAAACCTTAAAGTCCTTTTATTTTCCCGCTTCTTTTAAAAATCCCATCAGCCAGAAAAGGAGGAAAAAAATAATCTCCACCGCAACTATGGTTGAGCCGACGGGAGTACCGAAAAGTATGGATATAATTATCCCAAGGGCGGAGCAAACAACCGAATAAACCGCCGAACATATGAGTACGGACTTAAAACTTTTAAACACCCGCATGGCAGATAGGGCAGGAAAAATAATGAGGGCGGAGGTTAAAAGGGTTCCCACCAAATTCATGGCGAGAACTATGACAAGGGCAGTTATAACAGCAATGAGCAGGTTATACCTTGCGGCTTTTATCCCTGTTGCCATGGCAAAGCTTTCATCAAAGGTGACAGAAAATATCCTGTTATAAAAAAGCACGAACACCGCAATTACTATAAGAGACATGAAAACGCACATCCACACATCCATAGTTGTGAGGGTCAGGATGGAGGTGGAGCCAAAAAGAGTTGTGCAGACATCGCCGGAAAGGTTTGATGAGGCCGAGAAAATATTCATCAGAAGATAGCCAACGGCCAAGGCACTTACGGATAAAAGGGCGATTACGGCATCACCTTTTATTTTTGTGTTTTGACCGGTGCGCAAAATAAGTATGGCGCAGAGCACCGTTATGGGAGCTACAAGTATTATGTCGTTACTCAGACCCAAAACCGCCGCAATTGCCACAGCACCAAAGGCCACGTGAGAAAGGCCGTCACCGATAAAGGAAAAGCGCTTTAATACCAAGGTCACCCCCAAAAGGGAGGAGCAAAGAGCTATTAGCACACCCACTATAAGGGCATAACGGACAAAGGGATATTCAAAATATAAGGCCAGTTTCCCAATGGCTTCGCCCATTATGATTCACCCCCAAAGCTTCCCTTATACGCCCTGCCTATGTCACTTTTCGGATAATCTGAAGCTGCCCCGAAAAATAGGGGATTTGTAGCTATGTGCAGGATGTGGCTTGCGTATTTTGCCGCCTGAGCAATATCGTGAGAAATCATGATAACAGTTATTCCGTCATGCTTATTAAGCTTTTCTATTGTGTCATACATATCCTTTGTAGCCTTGGGGTCAAGCCCTGCCGCCGGCTCGTCAAGCAAAAGAAGTTTTTGGGTGGCACATAAGGCTCTGGCTAACAAAACCCTTTGCTGCTGTCCGCCGGAAAGTTCCCTGTAACAGCGGCGGGACAGCTTGGAAATGCCTAACCTCTCCATATTTTTCTCCGCCATAGCCTTTTCCTCACTTTTGTAAAAAGGCCGTGAACCACAGCGGTTAAGGCAGCCGGAGAGGACTATTTCACAGACAGAGGCAGGAAAATCCTTTTGCACCTCTGTCTGCTGGGGCAGATAGCCAATTTCACATCTTTTAAGTCCGTTGCCGTATATTATTTTCCCATCCAAGGGGGGGATAAGGCCGAGCAGGGTCTTCATAAGTGTCGTTTTTCCAGAGCCGTTTTCCCCAACTATGCACAGATAGTCTCCAGAATTCACCTGAAAGTTGAGGTTTTCTACGATTGCCCTGCCCTCATAGCCGAGAGCTGTGTCTTTTATGCTGACTAAGGCCATGTTTTCCCCTTCCTTATTTAAGGGCGCCCTTTAAGGCTTCCAAATTCTTTTCCATAGTGCCAAGGTATGTGTAGCCTGCTTTTACATCTGTCAGTGTAACAGACTGCATGGAGTCCATAACAAATATTTCCCCCTTGTCACTGCCACTGTTTTGCAGTATGGCACGGGCAATAGATTTATCGGAAGTTTCGATAACCACTAGGCCGGAAAGCCCCAGTTCAGAGAGCTTATCCGATAAAAACGCAATGGTCTCAAAGCTTGCCTCCGTTTCTGCCGAGCAGCCGGAAAAGGCAGCGTAATAGTTAAGGCCATAGTCATCCAGAAGATAGATGAAGGGAAAGCGGTCGGCAAAAATGACAGTGTTTTGAGAGGCTATTGAAACAGCTGTTTCATATTCACTGTCAAGCTTTGAGAGCTTTTCAAGGTAGACTTCCGCATTTTTTCTATAATCTTCAGCATTTTTAGGGTCAAGCTCCGAAAGCTTTTCCTCAATAGCCTTGCAGATAATACCTGCGTTTTTCAAAGACAGCCAGACGTGTTCATCAACCTCGTGCTCATGCTCAGGCTCATGCTCATGAGGGTGCTCATGCATACCCTCGTTACCCAAAGTTTCAACAAGGCTTATGGCACAAAAGCCTTTCTTTGCGGTTTTTATGGCATCTTGAACCCAACCGTCCGATTCGCCGCCAGTATAAACTAGAATATCACAGTCGGAAACCTTTGCTATGTCTTCCACCGTAGGCTGAAAGCTGTGCAAATCCACACCGTCATCTATAAGAAGGATAAGCTCTGTGTTTTCAATATGCTCGCCCAGCACTTCCCGCAGCCAGTCATATTGGGGGAAGGTGGTGGCAACTATTTTAAGCCCCTCGGTTTCCGAAACCCTTTTTCCGGCACTAACATTTTCCTCTGCTTTTTCGGTACTTTTGCAGGCGGAAAAAACAGCTATTATTAAAAGCACCGCCATAAGGACGGATAAAATTTTTTTCATTTTAGCAAACCTCCTATTAAACTGAATGCAAAGATTAAAGGCTCCCCTTATACATCTTACCTTTCGGGGATTATTTACACTGGGAACATTCTCCGATTATCATTGTAGCCTTTTTATCCATATCAAAATCAAAGCT
>JAAYFX010000039.1 GCA_012728025.1 Clostridiales bacterium | reverse complement strand
CAGTAAAATGAGGTCGATATGATGCTGAGAACAGAAAAACTATCCTTTGCCTATAAAACCAAGGGCGGCAGAATACCGGTTTTTAAAAATATAGACATCTCCTTTACCTCGGGCTTAAATGTAATTTTAGGGCCTAACGGGGCGGGCAAGTCCACCCTTTTAAAATCCATGTTCGGACTTTTAAGGTATAAGGGCAGCATATGGTATGAAAACGAAAATGTAACGAAGATGCCCTCGGAGGAAAAAACAAAGCTTATGTCCTACCTGCCCCAGATGGATATTGACACCTCCGCCTTGACGGTTTTGGAAATGGTGCTTTTAGGTAGGCTGCCGGAATTAAGGCGCAAGGTAAGCAGCGAGGACTTAAAAAGCGTTATGGATACGCTGGAGGCTTTGAATATAAAGGATTTGGCTCCAAGACCATTCAGCGACCTTAGCGGCGGCCAGAAAAAACTTGTGTTTATAGCCCAAACTCTGGTGCGGGAACCAAGGGTTATTTTGCTGGACGAGCCTGTAAACTCCCTTGACCTTCAAAGGCAGCTTGAACTATGCCGGCTTTTAAGGCGCATTGTAAATGAAAGACAGGTCAGCATCATAGTTGTTTTGCACGATATAAACCTTGCTTGCCGCTTTGCCGACCATGTGGTTGTGCTTCGCAAAGACGGAAGCCTTCATTCCTCCGGAGTTCCCCGTGAGGTCATAAATGAAGAAATGATACGCAGTGTCTACGGTGTAGTTTCCAAGGTAAGCTGTGATGAAAACGGTGTGCCTGTGGTTTCTGCCATAAGCTCTGTTCGTGATGTATGAGTAAATTTAATCCTTTGCTTCGGGCTTATTAAAAGCGCCTTTCCCCAAAGGCTGTTTCAGAAAAACGCAATCCTGAATATAATGTGCCGAGCCCCTTTAAAAAGACCCAAAGGGCAAAGTTGGGTACCTTTGCCATAGTGTTCTTTAAAGGGGAAAAGGAGGGCGGCTGTTGTGAAAAGGGATTACGACAGGGAAAGTGCCGTTGAATACGCCCACAAATGGGCTTTTGGGCGAAACCCCAAGTATTATGACTTTGAGAAAATCGGCGGAGACTGCACGAATTTTGCCTCTCAGGTAATCTTTGCCGGAGCAAAAATCATGAATCCGACACCTACCGTCGGCTGGTATTATTATGACATCAACAGGCGCTCTCCCTCTTGGACAGGGGTGGAATACCTCTACCAGTTTTTGGTGAACAACCATGGTCTAGGCCCTGTTGCAGAAAATGCACCCTTGTATATGGCAAAGGCTGGAGATGTCATCCAGCTTTCCTTTGATGGAA
The DNA here is from genome assembly GCA_012728025.1 of Clostridiales bacterium. Lineage (GTDB taxonomy): Bacteria > Bacillota > Clostridia > Oscillospirales > Oscillospiraceae > UBA2658. The sequence continues at coordinate 407 of JAAYFX010000039.1, read as the reverse complement.
AAGAGTTTAAGCACTCACCTGTCATTGTCTCTGTGGGGCGAAAGCCCTCGCCGGAAAATATATTGGTGGCCACCCATAGCTATGACTCGGATAATAGAGCTTTAAACACTTATATTTATGAGAAATTGCGGCTTTTGCATATTAGCCATGTAAATTTATAGGCTATGGGGCAGGGACTTTATAAAGAAAAACACGCAGGCTATTTAAGCTTGCGTGTTTTTTGGTTATTTCAAGGGTTTATATTAATGTTTTCAGGGCAAAAGATGCTTCAATATGGCACATTTTTAAATTTACTACATTTAAAAAAGGAGCTATAATCCATGATGCAAGCCGCCTTCTTCTGTTGCGGCCTCCAGAAGTTGGAAGGAGTTTTTTGAAAAATCCAAAAGCCCCTCACGCTTCATTTT
>JAAYFX010000038.1 GCA_012728025.1 Clostridiales bacterium | reverse complement strand
TCTTTAAAGGACTGCTCACGGGTGTAGCCCATTTTAAGGGTGATATTGCCATGCTTTACAAGACCCTGAATTTTAACAGGGGCAAGGGAGTGGGAGTTTCCCTGACGAAACTCGATTACGTCAACAGTGGCATCGATTCCGGTGACCTCGCTGAAGGCGGCAACTCCCTGAACCTCGTCTACGGAGACGAGGAAGTTCATTTTGGTTAAGGGATAGTAAAGTTCTGAAGAATTCTTGATAGCCATATTCTATCGCTCCTTTATATGTAACATCAGCCTTATTCGGCGGCGCCGCCGGATTCTGCTGTGAACTGGGTGACGCGGAAAATAACAAACTCTGCCGGACGGGAGGGGGCAATACCGATTTCGCAGATGAGTCTGCCGTTCATAATATCGTCACGGCTCATGGTGGAAGGGCCAATATCCACGAAGAATGCTTCGGAGGGAGTTTCTCCGGAGAACATACCCGCACGGAAAAGGTTCTCCAAGAATGAGGAAACCGTCATCTGAACCCGTGCCCAAAGGGAGGAGTTGTTTGGCTCGAAAACCACCCAGTTTGTGGCATTCTTTATGGACTGCTCAACAAAGATGAAAAGTCTTCTGACGTTAACGTACTTAAATGAGGAGTTGCTGCTGGCTGTGCGGGCACCCCAAACACGGATGCCCTGACCGGGCAGAGCCCTTATAAGGTTTACCCCAGCGGGGTTTAGAATGTCCTGCTCGCCGGTGTTATAGTTTACGGAAAGACCAGTGCAGTGTATGGTTTCGTTTGCTGGAGCCTTGTGTACACCACGGGCAACGTCTGTGCGGGAGTAAACCCCTGCCACAGCGCCGGAGGGAGGAATGAAGTTGGGCTTTTTGCTTATGGGGTCATAAACCTGAATCCAAGGGTGGTAGAAGGCGGCATAGGTAGAGTCCACAATAGAGCGGTACTCAAGAATGTCGCCGGTTTTAACAAGCTCCTTTGGAACGTCGAGGATGGCAAAGCGGCTTGCCTCGTTTTCACAATGGGAGACAAGGGAAACAATTACTTCGGCAATGGTGACACCAGGGACGGAAATTATGCTGGCAATGGTGTTTTCCTTAAAGGCATTGATGCCGCTGCGCTTACCGGGGCCGCCGTCGGCGCCTATGAAAACACCGGCGTTGACATTTTCCATGCTTCCGTCGCTGCCGCCGGCAAAGGAAACAGAGCCGTTAAGCTTGCCTTCACCGAAGATGGCGGAAACGGGGTTAATAATTTCGTCGGCAGGGTCAAGATTTTCAAGAACCACAAGATTGCTGGAGCGAAGCTTTTCTGCCAGATAGTTTGTTGCTGTGGGGTTTAAGGAGACGGCGGAGAAAACCTCGGTTTCCCCTTCGTAGCGGATGACAACATCCATCTCGACGGAGTATAAAAGTGCCTTGGGAACAAGGGAAGCGTCCACAGGGTCGGCGGAAAAGTCACTTTCGAAGGTGAGGGTGTTTTCAAAGACGGCAGAGATGCGGTTTAGCTCTCCGGCAAACTCCACAAGGTCGCCTTCGAAGAAGCCTGCTGCATTTTTTGCAACATAAACCCTTTCGCCTTCCTGACGGACAAGCTGGAGCTTTCGCTTGTTAACAGTGGTGAAGGAAACGAGGATGCGATTTCCCCATTTTCCCTCATTGGCAGCCCGAAGGGAGAGAATGCCGGAGGAGCCTAGCGCAATTTTTGCGTCCTCGGGAACTACTCGGGAGATGAAGCAGCGGGTGCCGCCGTTTGCAAAAAACTGCTCTACGGATGCGGGGAGATAACGGAATTCGCCATGGGTGTATTCGCTGAGGTAGCCGCCGAACTGACGCTGGAAGTCGGCAAAGCTGGTGCAAAGCTCGGGTGCTCCGATGGTGGGGCCTTTAACTGTCATGCCGATAAAACCGGCAGTGCTGGTTCCCACTCCTTCGATAGCACGGGGGGAGGAATCATATTCCTCAACATAGACGCCGGGAGATAAATATTCAGCCATAATTTCTTCTGTTTTGGGAAATCCCAAAACTACCTCCTTCTGGAATAGATTTTTATTTTATGAAATTGTGTTTAATAACCGACCGTTCTTTGACCGGAGTCACGTATTGTGATGGTGCCTCCATAGGCACAAATAAGGGTTCCGTCTGTGGAAAGTCCGGAGACACCGCCAATAAGGGGAGTTCCGGAACAAACCCAGATTCCGGCAGGGACAGGAGTGCAGGGCTGGGGAGTGAGAACTCCCAGTGCTGCTGCTGTTGCCGAGGCAACGGCGGGGTTTGCCAAAGAGTTGCACATACCGCAGGGCATAACATTGACAAAGGCTGCGGTATCTTTGATTGTCAGCGCAGGAGCGCCGCCTATCATTACAGAGCTTGTTCCCACAAGCTGACCGGCACTAAGACCGTTGGTGCAGGTGATAATGCCGCCGGTCACAACAGGTTTTGCCATGCTTTTTCATCACTCCTCATATTTGGCATCGTAGGCTTTCTCGTTTCGCAAAGGGATTTCGGCAGTTTGCCGCAGGTCAAGCTTTTCAAAGAAAGCTTCGTCGCCGATTTTATAGCTTATAAGCCAATCGGCATTGGTCGAATCGTCCCTTACACGGAGATGGTATGAGCCGTCTTTTTCCGTATGGCCAAAAACCACAGGACAAATGGGAAGGTTGCTTTTAATCTCTGTTTCAAGGTTGCGGTCAAGCTTAATACTGTTGTTATCGATTTTTTTTACAATGGAAAAGCGCTCGTATCTTAGTGCTTCAGGGTCAAGGAGAGCATAATGGGTTCTACTAAGCTCCAGTTTATGGGGGTTAAAGATAAGGGCAAGCTTTTTCCTCGGGTCAAACTCACGCATAAGGCAGGAGCTATCATTGAGCCTTATGGCGTTAAGCTCGCTTATTTCAGGCAGAAGCCCTTCAAGACTTAGGCAGGGTACGGGACTGATGCTGTCTTTTGACGGGATAAGGTGGATTTCAAGCAGGGGGAGCTTTGGGTCAGGCAGGGGAAAAACTATCGGAATTTTAATCGGCTCATAAAGCCTTGAGCGAAGCTCTAAGATAAAGGATTCCTTGCCCAAACCGGAAAAAATGAGGGTGCCCCGCTCCTTTTCCATGGGGTGCAAAATCGCATTGTCCTTAAACAGGGATACATCAGTAGCGGCAACAGGTCTTCCCGTCGTTGTGTCCGTAAGGCGAAGGACAAGCTCCAAACGGTGAGTTATGACGGAAACCGGCATATTTTACTAACCCCCTTCCCTTTCTCCCCGAAAACTGAGAGAAAATTGAGCTTCGGTGACTCTCGGAGAGTCCACAACCACTTCGCTGGAGAGGAAAACCGGACAGGCCTTGTAAAAAAGACTGACCTGATAGGGTTTGTTTATGGCAGACCATACCCGCACCTTATCCTCTAAAGTGAGCTTTGCAGGGGTGAAAACTATGGGCGGCTCGTCAGTATCCAGCCAAGTTTGCAATCTGCGTGGGTCTACAACGCTGCGGTCGTTTATTATCTGAGCTGCTCTTCCGATGATTTTTTGAACATCACCGGCCTTAAGGCCCATTTGTGAGGAGCCGTTTATAAAGAGCATATAGTAAAGGCTGTAAGGACGGGGCGGTTTTTGCAGGCGGGTTTTGCCTGTGCCTATCATAGGGGGCACGGATACCTCGCCTTCCTCTCTTATGTCGTAAAGGTATAGCCCGAGAATATAGTCAACGTCTTGGTCGGCAGGGGAAGATACCTCTATATTGTTAGGGGAGGGTATCGGCTCCGGACACATCTTCTCACGAAGAAGCTGTACCATGTATGAGGAAACATCAGCTATAATCGGATAATCTGCCACCATATCACCTCTTTCTAAGCTTTGGTTTAGTTAGGCTAGAAATAGCCCTGTAAGCTCCTCGGCAAGAGCTTTCACAGTTTCCGAGCGGGCTACGGCAAGGTCGCAGCCGCTAAGGTAGACACAATCTACCCCGAAGGTTTCATAAGAATAGCTTTCTATAATATGTATACCGCCGTAATAGGCAGCGGCCTGAGGCATATAGTCGGTTTCGGGGGCAGTTTTCCCCTTTATAACCGAGTCTGAATAAACTCTGAAACCGTAGTAAGAGGAGCCTTTAGCAAGAGTTGCAAAGCTTGCGGCGGACTTTTCCACATAGCGCATACCTGTGTGAACGCCAATGGCAGAAAGGGGAATAAACCTGCCGCTTCCGGAGTTTATGCGGGAGTAAATGCTAAGGCTGCCTAAATTCCGCTGTTGCTGGGCTATGGAAACCATAAGGTTCAAGGCCGCATCACTGCCGGTTTCGTCGTAGTAAGAGGACAGAGCCAGAACAAAGACATCTTCACCGTATTTATCAAGGAGTGCCTGCCGGTTTGAGCCATCTGTCAAAGCTAAGGAATCTAGCTGGCCAAAAAGCGGCTCACCTCCGCCGGTTTCACCCGATATAAAATCGTCTGCGATTTTTCTAAGGTCGTCAGCGGATTTATCAGAACGCATTGCGGTGTCATAAGAATCCTTGTTGTTTAAAATCGCTTCCTCTATCTTTGTTTTATCCGCCTCATAGGCGTCTGTGTTTTCTAAAGCGGCCTTTGTGACCATTGCGTTATATATCTCTGTAAGGGCAGGAAATACAAGCTGTGTGTCCAGCGGCAAAAGCTCGCAAAGGGCGGTGATGTCTGTGCTAAGACGGGACATTTCAGCGTTGGACGGCGGGGTTTTGGAAAGTATGGATAAGGCATCTTTTTTAAGAGTTGCAACCTGTTGGGCAAGTGTGCCGTCAGACAGGGAGGACTGGGCTAAATTAAGCTCTGCCTTGGCGGCGGCAAGCTTTTCTGAAAGCTTGTTGAAAAGGGAGGTGTTTTCGGCCTTTTGAGCTTCGGCAATCTGCTTTTCCAAATCCGATACCTTAGCCATAAGCTCAAAAAGTTCTGCTGATGCGGCGTTTTCAAGCTCGGTTATTTTCTTGTCTATATCAGCTATCTCTTTTTCAATGTCCGCCGCTCCTGCAAGGTCATTTTTATCCAAAGCGGAGCGAAGCTGGGTCTGCAAATCTCCCTTTTCGGCTATGAGCTTATCCAGCTCGTTGCCACCCAAGGCCAAGGTGAGGCATCGGAGCTTTTCCGTTAAAAAGTCCATATGGGAATCAACGGTTGACACAGCTCCTTCGTGGAAGGCATCTGACGGTGGCATTAGGTAAAAGCTTTGGCAGAGTTTTATGCGCTGGTCTATATAGGTTTTGGCGGCCGCCGCCCCTGCCCTTGTGCAGTAGGCGCTTATCATAAACTCCAATTCGTTTCGAGCGGTGTTTATAATTGAGGTGTTTGTGGAGGCAATGCTATCTAAAAGCACCTGAGCAGATTTATTTGCCTTTTGCGCCTTATATTCGGCGGACTCACCCGCACTAAGGGCAGAGGTATAGCGGTTTGTGGCCTCCTCAAGAATGGCAGGGGATAAAAGAGCCATTTCAGCAGGGCGGTTTGAGATAATGTCGTTTAAAATGTTTTCAAGGTAAAGAAGGTTTGCCACATCTGCATCACAATCGCTGTGGCTGCCTGCCTTTGCGTGACTTATAAGGTCAGTTTCATACTTATAGCGGAAAAACTGGTATACGGTTGTGCCTTCCGAGAGCATATTCCCCTCATAATCAATAATGGAGTCTTCTACATTGGCGATGCTTTCGGAAACGGCAGAGATAAGGGAGGTGTCCGACTGCTGGGCGGATTCCTGATTGCCATCCTCGTCGGCAGGGGGAGCCTCGGGGCTGCCCAGCTCATCCATGTATGCCTCAAGCTCATCTAAGGCGGTGTTAAGGCTGTGGACTCTGCGGCTTGCGTCAACTGCCTGCATAGTGCGCTGGACAATATCTTTTTCAGCGGCATCGTCGTCATTATTCCTTAAAACTCTAAGATAGGATTGAAGGTCGGATAGCTCGTCGTCCCTGTCATCTGTGTAGGAGTCGTGAAGGTCAAGCTCCAAAATTTCTTTTATACGGTCTGAAACCTCTGTGTCTCCAACGCTTTCCACTATAAGCTGCCAGTGGTTTTTAAGGGGGATAACCTCATCCATAGCGGCCACGTCATAGGCACTTTTAAGGTCAAAGATGTTAACAGGGGAGTTTGTGCGCAGGTCATAGGTGATGCCGTCTGACCTTGTGTGGTGGGTGAGGAAAAGCCCTTCGATTACATCTTTTGTCACAGGAGTGCCACCGCTTGTAAT
>JAAYFX010000037.1 GCA_012728025.1 Clostridiales bacterium | reverse complement strand
TCATATAAAATTACTTTAAATCAAAAGGAGACAGTCATGCCAGAAGAAATTATTAAAGGCATTTACCGCATAAGGGTAAACCTTCCAAATAGCCCTTTAAAACTGCTTAACAGCTACATTATAATTGGTGAGGGCGAAAACCTTCTTATAGACACAGGCTTTAACAGGCCGGAATGCTTGGAATCTCTTACCGAAGGATTAAAGGCTTTGGGTGTAAAGATGGAGGAAACAGACATACTTCTGACCCATTTACACGCCGACCATTCTGGTCTTGTTCCAAAACTGATAAAGAATGGCCGACGTGTGTTTATAGGCCGTGATGAGCTTCCATGGATGTATGGGGAAACTCGCAGCATATTGTGGGAACTTGATAATATCAAGGTTTCAAGGGAAGGATTTTCCGAGGAGGTTATAGAAAAGCATCTTATTAAAGCTCCCTCTCGGAATATGGCTTCGGAGCCGGATTTTGATGGCTTTACGCCCCTTGATGATGGGGATATTTTAAGCTATGGCGGCTATGAGCTGCGGGCAGTGCTGACTCCGGGGCATACGCCTGCCCATATGTGTTTTTGGATAGAAGACGAGAAGCTTATGTTCACAGGGGACCATGTGCTGTTTGACATTACCCCCAATATAACCTTGTGGAACTTTGTTGAGGACTCCCTCGGTGACTATTTGCATAGCCTTCGTGAGATAGATAAGTACGATGTGCGTATTGCCCTGCCGGGGCATAGGGAAACAGGGGATTTTCATGGCCGTATTGCCGAGCTTTTAAAGCATCATGAGGAGCGACTCGACGAGTGTTATAAGGTGCTTTGCGAAAATCCCGACTCTACGATTTATGAAGTCTCCGGCAAAATGTCATGGAAGATACGCTGCAACTCTTGGGAGGATTTTCCCATAACGCAAAAGTGGTTTGCTGTGGGTGAATGTCACAGTCATCTGCGCCACCTTGAAACCAGAGGCTTGGCTGTGCGGGATGACAGCGAGGACACCATATTGTATAGGGCAGTGCAGTAAAAGACATGGCAAAGGCCGAAGTTACGACGGTAAAAACTTTGTTGCCGCAGGCTATATAAAGCAGGAGTCCGGTGAAATAAATTCTCCGGACTCTTGAAGTTTATTCTTTTCTGTTTATTGTGCTTCAGGCCAAATTACATGACCGCCCTATGAACAGACTTTTGGGATGAGATTCTTAACATTTTCACTAGAGCGCCCATATTATGGGTAGTGTGCGCCTAAAGGCCATCGCTTTTTGCAATATCCGTTGCAAGGGAAAGCAAAACCTCAAGGTCATTGTCATTTGGATGAGCCAAAACATGGTCCAGTAGCTCATAGAGGACTTCGCCAAGTCTTTTGCCCCTAAAGCCCAGCTCCAAAAGCTCATCTCCGGATATTTTAAGTCTTTTTAAACAATAGCACTCGCCGCTGGAAATAACACTGCGGAGCTTTTTTGTATGCTCTGTGCCGTAAAGGGCATCTGCGGCGGCGGCTGTGCATTTTCCACAGTCCGTACCATGGCGGGATAAAAGCTTTTTCCACATAAGCTTTGAGCTTGGTGGCTCACTTAAAGAAAGCTTTACTCCACAAGCGGCCTTATGTACCGTAGAGGAATCAAGTCTTAAAGATTGCAAAAAATCCTCCGGATTTGAAATCATTTTTGATTGTAGCAAAAGGGCGCAAAGCCCTGCCCAGCGCTCGGCACGACTTTTTGGCAAGGCAGCAAGGGCGGCAAGGTCAATTTCCTGCGTATCCTTAATATAGCGTGTCAAAAGTCCCAGTGAAATCATCTGGGATATAAGCTCTGGCTTTGAGGACATAAGCACAGACTGGAGCTCTGAGCAGACTCTCTCAGCGGCAAGAAAATTTGTCAAAAGGGAGTTTTCCCCTATGGCTTCCAGTGTGCTTTCTTCAATTTCAAAGCCCAATACAGCGGAAAAACGCAAAGCCCGCAACATACGCAGTGCATCTTCGTTAAACCTCTGGTTCGGCTCGCCCACACAGCGTATAAGGCGGTTTTCAATGTCTACTGCACCGCCGAAGGGGTCGAAGGCCAAACCGGAAAGGGGAAGGGCAATGGCGTTCATAGTGAAATCCCGACGGGCAAGGTCGCCCTTAAGGTCGGGGATGAAGGTGACGCTTTCCGGACGGCGATAGTCTGTATATTTACCGTCAGAGCGAAAGGTTGTGACCTCTACCTTTGATTTTCCGACGAAAACCGTTACTGTTCCGTGCTTTGAACCTGTGTCACGGCTATGTTCAAAAACCGACATTATCTCACAAGGCAGGGCATTTGTGCATACATCCCAGTCGGCAGGTCGGCGGCCGATTAGAAGGTCACGCACACAGCCCCCCACAAGATAGGCCGAAAAGCCTTTGCACTCAAGACGGTTTAAAACGCTTATTACATATTTAGGTGGGGAAAAAAGGGCCAATTAACGCAACTCCTTTTGAGAAAAATGTTTTAAGGACGCTTACATGGGATATAACCATATATGAATAAAAGCGGATTAATAATACTTGGAATAATAATATATGGAATAATAATACTTGTACTGTTAATTCACTTGTATTATAATACCGTTTTAGTGGCGAAACAACCAAAATTAACACGTGTGGCAAAAGGAGGCTTTCCTTTTGCTTTCATATAAGCGCAAAGGCGCTAAATCCTGTGTTTTATGCGCCAAACCCCATAATATGTAAGCAAGGGTGCGGCACATTGAAAGGAAAACATATATGACAGACTTTAAAAGCTTTCTCGTCCCCGAAAAAAAGGGTCACCTAATTGGAATCGGGGGGGTTTCCATGGCGCCTTTGGCCGAGGTTCTCTCGGAAATGGGGCTTAAAATCTACGGTTCGGATATGAGCGAAAGTGAAAAAATAGAAAAATTGCGGTCTATGGGTATCGAAGTCAGCATAGGTCACAACAGTGATAATATTAAGGGAGATACTGATTTTGTTGTCCGTACGGCGGCGGTCCATGACGAAAACCCCGAAGTAAAGGCGGCAAATGAAAAAGGCATTCCGGTGTTTGAGCGCACAGAGGCTTGGGGCGCCATAATGCAGGACTATAAAAATGCCCTTTGCATTTCCGGCACCCATGGTAAAACCACAACCACCTCTATGTCAACTCATATATTGATGGCGGCAGAAAGTGACCCCACTGTTATGATAGGCGGAACTCTGCCCCTTTTGCAGGCAGGCCACAGAGTTGGAAAGGGAGACACCATAGTTTTGGAGTCCTGCGAATACTATAACTCCTTTCACTCTTTTTCACCAACCATAGCCGTCATCCTTAATATTGAGGCAGACCACCTTGATTTCTTTAAAGACCTCGAGGATGTTAAGGCATCTTTCAGAAAATTTGCATCCCTTGTGCCGGAAAACGGCTATATCATCGCAAATGCCGACGACCCCAACACCATGAGTGCCCTTGAGCCTTTAGGAAGGCAGCTTTTCACCTTTGGGATTTCGGAAAAGGCCGATGTATATGCAAAAAATATAAGGCATGAAGGCTCGGGGACGGAATTTGACATTATGCTTAAGGGTGAACTTTTTGTTCGTACAAGGCTTAATGTTCCCGGCCTGCATAATATAAACAATGCCCTTGCGGCCGCCGCCGCTGCCATCTGTCTTAAGATTGAAGCGAAGGCCGTTGCGGAAGGTCTTTCCGGCTTTATGGGAGCGGGGCGGCGCTTTGAGTTTAAAGGAAAATATAATGGGGCAGATATTTATGATGATTATGCCCACCATCCGGGGGAGCTGAAGGCTCTTATTGATGCTGTGGAAACCCTTAACTATAAGCGGGTTATAACAGTTTTTCAGCCCCACACCTATACCCGAACAGAGGCCCTATTTGATGATTTTGTCTGTCAGCTTAAAAGGGCAGACCTTGCCTACCTTGCGGAAATTTATGCCGCTAGAGAGAAAAACACCAATGGAGTATCCTCGGCAGATTTAGTAAAGACCATACCTAATGCCAAGTATTTTCCCTCCTTTGACGAATTGGAGGAGGCCCTTGCGGCCACTGCTTCTACGGGGGATATAATTCTTACAATCGGAGCGGGGGATGTGTATAAGTTGGGGGAAAGACTTGTTGCCCGTAAGAACTGATAATAAAAAATCCACGACTAAAACAAGTCGTGGATTTTTTTGTTCTATTTCCCTGCATTTCCTGTCTGAATAAAGCAAAAATCAGCAGCAGAGAACGACCCTCTTTTTTGATTAACATAAATATAATTATGTTAACAAACTTTTTTGGAGGGGTGTCCCATGTCAGCAAAGGAAAGCTTTAAAAATCGGCGCTTGACACTAATGTCACTTGCGCAAGTAAGGGATAAGCCAAAGGTAAGGCAGGCGGCAGGCTATGCCTTGAATTTCATTCTGGGCTTTGCCATGTCCTGCTCGGTGGTGATGACAAATCTTGCTCCCTTTGGCATCGGCATAGTGGGCAGAGCGGGAGCGGAGGCAAGCGGTATATTCTGCCTTTTAGGAGCCTGTCTTGCCTATATATTCGTTGGGGGCTTTGATTGGGGAATAAAATATGTAGCAACCATAACTTTGGTGTTCACAGTTTCCTTTGTTTTTCGGGAGACACAGCTTATAAAAAAAGGCTGGTTTATGCCTTTGGTTGTAAGTATTCTTACGGCAATTACCTCGTTTTTAAACACCTTTGAATTTATAGATAGTTTTCCCGATGCCGTCAGTGTTTTTTCAGAGGTTGTTTTGGCGGGAGCCTCCTGCTGGTTTTTTGCCCAAGCTCTAACTCCTGAAAAGGAAGCAGGGGAGCAGGCCGAGCGCAGGCAGGCCATAGGCATATTGGTGCTGTTTTCCTGCCTTTTAATGTCCCTTACCTCGGTTACTGTTGCAAATGTTGTTTCCGTGGGCAGGTTTTTCTCCCTGCTGGTGGTCTTGACAGCGGCCTATAAAGGGGGAATGCTCCCCGGTTGCGCTGCCGGAACGGTTTTGGGTATAGCCATGGATATGGCCGCCGGAGGTGACATTTTCTTTGTTATGGCCTATTCCTTTGCAGGGCTTATAGGCGGAGTTTTTTCAAAGCATGGCAGGCTTTTGTTTCTTTTAAGCTATATAATAGCAAACACTGTGGCGGTGCTGTGGACTTGGGGTGTCCAGCTTCGCTTGGAGCTTATGTTCGAGGTGTTTGCGGCGACGGTTATTTTTGCTCTTATTCCCGAAACCCTCCTTGAATATGTTGGGGGCATTGCAAGACTTCCTTCAGCTGGCACAGGGGAATCCGGACTTAGGTATTATGCCGCCGCCAGAGCAGAGAGGATAAGCTCTGCTTTTCGTGAGCTTTACGGAACGGTTTTTCGAAGTATTAACGGAGGCCAAAACGACAGTGATGTTGCAATGGTTTTTGACAGGGCGGCAGAGACTGTTTGCGCCTCCTGCAAGCACAAGCAAAGCTGCTGGCAGAGGGATTTTATGGACACCTTAGCCATTATGAACGATGCCACAGAGCCTATGCTAAGAAGGGGAAAGCTGGAAAAGGAAGATTTGGCCGAACGTTTTGTGGAAAAATGTCCATCCCACTACTCGTTTATAAATGCTGTAAACGCAGAGCTGCGGGCGCTGATGTACAGACGTCAGTTTAAAAGCAGGCTAAACGAAAACCGTGCGGCGGCCTATGGGCAGTATAAGGAGCTTGCGGATATTATAGAGGGCGTTGCAAAGGAGCTTACCTCTGCAAAGGGGGCAGACCCCCTTGCGGAAAGGCGATTAAGGCGCTTTTTACGCACTATGGACATAGACGCCGATGTTTCCGTATTTCGTGATAATAGAGGAAGGCTTCGTGCCATTGTTGAAAGCGGCAGGCTGGGGCCTCTCCTGCGGCAGGGAAATTATCTTGAGGTTATTTCCAATGTGCTGGGGGTAAGGCTTTGCAAACTGCAAAACGAGGATGAAATTTCTGACAGGCGCTTGGTGCTGGTGGAGGCAGAGCCGTTAGTTGCAAGCGTTGGAATTGCAGGGCTTAAGAAAAAAGGGGAGCCTGTAAGCGGAGACAGGGGAACCTATTTTAAAACCGACCAAGGGATTTTATGCGTTATTCTTGCCGACGGCATGGGAAGCGGAGAGGATGCCGCCAAAGAGAGTATTAACGCCGTACGCACACTGGAAGGTTTTCTAAGGGCGGGGATTGCCCCTGCTGTGGCAATGAAGATTTTAAACTCTGTGCTTCTTCTTAAAAACGGGGAAGAGTGGGGGTATTCCACCATTGACCTTATGTGTGTGGATTTATTTACCGGAGAAACCTGCTTTTATAAATATGGGGCGGCGCCATCCTTTGTTAAAAGCGGAAAGGTTATCCGCAGAGTTCGGGGGGAAAGCCTTGCCGCCGGAATTTGTGCGGGGGAGGGAAGCGCTCCGGATATTGTCCGTATGCGCTTAAAACCCGGCAATCTTGCCCTTATAGCCAGTGATGGCGTTATGGTGGAAAAAAATGACGCTTGGCTGCGGGAAATACTTATTAAAAGCGATGGAACGGACACAAAAACTCTGGCCAAGGACACTTTGCGTTGTGCTGTGCGCCAATATGGCTGTGAGGATGACATGACGGTTCTTGCCATCAGAGTTGATGAAAGGGTTTAGTCTATGATTGAGCGGGAGAAGGGCCGCCTCTTAAAACTGCGATTAATGAGGCTTTGGGAAAGATTTCTGAATAATAAACCCCGCAGGCGGTTAGACTGGAAACAAATGGAGCCGCAAGGGGGTCTTGATGTTATGAAGGGTATTTCTCACAGGGTCATAGTCGTAAAATCGCCGGACAAATACTTCGAGGAGGCGATTTTTGTTATTCGGGAGGATGTTTTGAAAAGCAGGGGGGCCGACAGTCAAACAATTTTGCTGCAGGCTCAGCGTGTTGCAAACTCCTATGTGAAAAGAGCGCCCCGCCGGCGAAAAAGTTTATTTTCAAAGCTGCCAGCACCCTTTTTTGTGGCTGCGGGGGCGGCGGCCACAACAATAGCATGGCTGACCTTAAGGCTGTGCGGAGTTTAAAAAAACTAAAGCTTTGGGGCGAAGGCTCAAATTAATATAATGCAAGGCGCTTTATTCGCCGGATAAGTTTATGCTCAGTATAGCTTGTCCGGTGAATATTTTTTGTCGAAGACAGAGGATTAAATTCTTGTCCAAATTTGTTGTTTTATCTAAAAGAAAATGTTAAAATAACTTATTAGCGCAAATGATTCCGCCAAAAGGCGCTTTTCTCTTTCAGAGTGCTTTTGGAATGAAGCTTTAAGGTAAAGGGCTTAACACAAGGGCCGCTGCATCAAAACCGCAGCCGAGGCTCAAACTTATGAAAACCTATTGTAAACGAAGATGTTTTTAGGCTGGCAGTGTCCGAAGCGAATGGAGGTTTATATGAATATTCTTATCAAAAATGCTTTGACCATACTTCCCAATGACAAAACGGAAATACGGGATGTTTGCATAAAAGATGACACCATCCTCTCGGTGGATGGTATTCCCGAGGGCTTTTCTCCGGACAAAACCATAGATGCCTCGGGAAAGCTTTTGTCTTCCGGATTTGTTAATGCTCATACCCATATTTATATGTCTGCTCTGCGAAACAGGGCGGATGACCTAAACTTTATGAGCTGGCTTTTCGACAATATTATACCCATGGAAAACACCCTTAGCGACGAGGACGCCTATTGGAGCATACAGCTTGGCTGTATGGAAATGCTGCAAAGCGGCATTACAAGCATCCTTGATATGCATATGTTCCCCCACACAACTCCTCGTGCCCTGTCTGACGTGGGAATGCGCGCCGTTGTGACTCGTGGACTTCAAGGGGACAAAGACAGCATGGACAAGGGTCGTGAGCGCATAGAGCAGGCTTTAAGCGAGGCAAGAGAGTTTGAAAACGACCCTTTAATCAGCTTTATGCTTGCACCCCACGCTCCATACACCTGCGACGAGGACTATTTGCATTTGGTTTCCGATACGGCAAGGGAACATAATCTTGGTATTCACACCCATCTTTCCGAAAGCGAGGACGAGCAAAAGCAGTGCTATGAGCGCTATGGTGTTACTCCGGCGGAATACCTTGACCGTTGCGGCATACTGACGGACAAGACCGTTTGTGCTCACTGCGTTTATCTTTCCGAAAGGGACATGACCCTTTTGTCCGTTCGGGGAAGCAGCGTTGCCCACAACCCCGCCAGCAATATGAAGCTTGGAAACGGCTTTGCCCCTGTGCCAGATATGCTAAAGCGGGGCATAAACGTCTGCCTTGGAACAGACAGCGCCGCCTCAAACAATAACCTTAGTCTTTTGCGGGAAATGCAGCTTGCCGCCCTTATCCACAAGGGGGTTAAAAAGGAAGCCACCACAGTTACAGCTCGTGAAGTTTTTGACATGGCAACAATAAACGGAGCCAAGGCTTTGGGACTTTCCGAAACCTGCGGTGAGATAAGCGTGGGGAAAAAGGCTGACCTTTGCCTTTTTGACTTAGAAACCATTGGCTTTTTCCCAGCGGTGGACCCCAAAAGCGCCCTATGCTACGGAAGCTTCGGCTTAAAGGCTGAGACGGTTCTTGTAAACGGAAAAATTCTTCTGGAAAAGGGAGAATTTAAAACCATAGATACCGATAAGGTAATGGGACATATAAGAGGCTTAAGCCAGCGCTTGAGCAGCTTATAAAGAAAGGAGAACAAAATGAGCGATATTCGGGATATAAGCCTTGCCCCCTCAGGCGAAAATAAAATTAAATGGGTTTCAAGAAATATGCCTGTATTAAACAGCATAGCGGCAGATTTTGAAAAGGAAAAACCCTTCAAGGGTCTGAAAATTGCCCTTTCCATACACATGGAGGCGAAAACCGCCTATCTTTGCCGTGTTTTGGCCATAGGCGGTGCCGAGATGCACGTGACCGGCAGTAATCCCCTTTCCACTCAGGATGATGTTGTTGCGGCGGTTGCGGCAGGGGGGATAGACATCCACGCCTATCACGGGGCGACGGCGGAGGAATACGAGCGCCATCTCTGCGCTGTTTTGGAAACAGGGCCGAACATCATAATCGACGATGGCGGTGACCTTATAAACCTTATGCATACGAAATATACCCATCTTATTCCCGAGGTAATAGGCGGCTGTGAGGAAACAACAACGGGGATTTTCCGCCTGCGAGCCATGGAAAAGGCAAACACCTTGAAGTTTCCAATGATTTCTGTTAACGACGCTGACTGCAAATACCTTTTTGACAACCGTTATGGTACGGGGCAGTCTGTTTGGGACGGGGTTAACCGCACAACAAACCTTATCATTGCTGGAAAAACCGTTGTTGTGGCTGGCTATGGCTGGTGCGGCAAGGGAACGGCTCTTCGGGCAAAGGGCATGGGTGCAAAGGTTGTGGTTACGGAAATTGACCCCATAAAGGCCATTGAAGCCCATATGGACGGTTTTGAAGTTATGCCTATGTCGGAAGCGGCGGAAATAGGCGACGTTTTTGTAACGGTCACCGGCTGCAACGACGTTATAACAAAAGAGCATTTTGGAAAATTGAAGGACGGTGCCATTGTTTGCAACGCCGGTCACTTTGATGTGGAGATAAACTTGGTTGAGCTTGCCGCCGAGGCCACTTCACGCTATGAGGCAAGGCAGAATATTGAGGGCTTTGTAATGCCTGATGGCAGAAATATTTTTGTTCTTGCTGAGGGCAGGCTTGTTAACCTTGCCTCCGGAGATGGGCACCCTGCCGAAATAATGGACATGAGCTTTGCAATTCAGGCCATGAGCGCAAAATACCTTGCGGAAAATAAAGGCAAGCTAAAGCCCAGTGTTATCTCGGTTCCTGCCGAGACAGACAGGGAAGTTGCTTCAAGGTTTTTAAGGAGCATGAACATGAAAATAGACACTTTAACCGAGGCTCAAAAGGAGTATCTGGGGATTTAATATAAGATAGGGACGGATTTTTCCGCCTCGGGAAAGGGTGAACACTATGGAAGTCAAAGATTTTGAAGTCCTACAGGCTGAGCTTTTGGAGCTGCTGGAAAATAAAAACATGAAGCAGTTTCGGCAAGAGCTGGAGGATATGAACGAATTTGACGTTGCAAGTTTTATTTCAGCCTTGCCGCAACGGAAAATCGCCACAGTGTTCCGATTGCTTTCCAAAATCAAGGCGGCGGAGGTTTTTGCAAATCTTGAAACGCCGGAGCAGTCCCATATCATCGATAGCATAAACGATGCGGAGCTTGGGGAAATTATCGAGGAGCTTTATCTTGACGATACGGTTGACCTTTTAGAGGAGCTGCCGGCAAACGTTGTTAAGCGTGTTATGCGCACGGCAAACCCCGAGAAAAGAAGGCTAATAAACCAGTACTTGGAATACCCTGAAAACTCGGCCGGCAGCATCATGACCGCAGAGTATGTGGATTTGAAAAAATATATGAACGTTCGGGAGGCCATTGCCCGCATTCGCCGCATTGGTGAGGACAGGGAAACCATTTACACCTGCTTTGTTGTCAGCAGTGACCGGCAGTTGGAAGGCGTTGTGACCGTTAAGGACCTTCTTTTGTCCGAGGATGAGGCCATGATTGGCGACATTATGGATGAAAACATAATCCATGCTACCACCACCGATGACCAAGAGGAAGTATCCGTTCTGTTTTCCGACTATGACCTTCTGGCTGTTCCTGTGGTGGACAAGGAAGGGCGGCTGGTGGGCATTGTCACCGTTGACGACGTTATTGACGTTTTGCAGGAAGAAACCACCGAGGACTTTGAAATCATGGCGGCTATGACCCCCTCCACCGTACCTTATTCCCGTGCCGGAGTTAAGGACATTTGGAAAAGCCGCATACCATGGCTTATGTTTCTTATGCTTTCGGCCACTTTCACTAGCATGATTATAAACCGCTTTGAAAGTGCCCTTGCGGCAAGTGCCGTACTTATTGGCTTTATCCCCATGCTTATGGACACCGGCGGAAACTCCGGCTCCCAAAGCTCTACGGCGGTTATACGAAGCCTTTCCTTGGGAGATACAGAGCCGAAGGACATTCTCCCTGTTGTTTGGAAGGAGGGGCGGGTTGCCTTTTGGTGCGGTCTGACTCTTGCTGTTGTTAACTTCGGCAAGATGTTCCTTGTTGACAGGCTTCTTCTTGGGAACGCAGACATAAATGTTGCCGTTGCCCTCACTGTGTCCACAACCTTGGTATTTGTGGTCTTATTCGCAAAGCTTGTGGGCAGCATGCTGCCCATTGTGGCGGAGAAAATTGGAATTGACCCTGCTGTTATGGCAAGTCCCTTAATTTCCACCATAACTGACGCTGTGTCCCTGCTTATATATTTCCGCCTTGCGGGGGCTGTTCTGGGGATATAGGTAGATGCAAGGTGCTAAGGTGTAAGCTTTACATAACATTAAATGCTTTATTTTAAATGCCTCAGCCTTAAACCTGCAAACCTTGAACTTTGATATGTACTTTAATCGTACTTTTGGCATTAAAATACCCCCCTGCTTTCGTTTGAGCTTAGCGAAGGCAAGGGGGTGTTTTTTAGGTTTTGGAATTTTGATTTATTTCATTGAGGCGATAATCTCATTTGCCAGAGCATCAAGTTCAATTTCCTGCTGGGCCTTCACTGAGGACTTTATGGTGACACCGCAGTCTAAAACATTCATGTTTTTCATGGGGGCCATTATCTCCCTCATGAGCTTTCCGCTGACGGGAACCCAACTGCCATTTTCGATAAAAGCCAAGGTGCGGTTTTGCAGAAGATGGGCGGCCAAATCCAGAAGCAGGGTTTCCATCCGAAGGAAGATGCCGTTATTATAGGTGGAGCTTGCAAAGACAATATGGCTGAAGCGGAAGGCGTCGGCGAGAATGTATGAGGGGTCTGTGGCCGAGACATCATACACCGAGATGTTTTTAACACCTTTATCCGCCAGCTTTGAAGCTAGTATGTCGGCGGCGTTTTCTGTGTTGCCGTAAATAGAGCCATAGGCTATGAGAACGCCCTTTTCTTCCGGCTCCCAAGCTGCCCACTTACTGTATTTTTCGATAAACCACCCAAGGTTTTCCCGCCAGACGGGGCCATGGAGGGGGCAGATAGTTTTTATATCCAAGGCTGAGGCTTTGTTAAGCAGGGCTGTGACCTGCGCACCGTATTTTCCAACTATATTGGTGTAATAACGTCTGGCATCAGGCAGCCAGTCCATTTCAAAGTTCACTTCATCTGCAAAAAGGTTTCCGTTTATGGCGCCGAAGCTTCCGAAGGCATCTGCCGAGAAAAGGACTTTTTCCTCGGAATCATAGGTGACCATAACCTCCGGCCAGTGAACCATGGGAGCCATATAGAAAGAAAGCTTGTGCCTGCCTGTGTCAAGGATATCGCCCTCTTTAACAAGATGCACCCGTGAGTCTATATCCATATCAAAAAACTGCTTTATCATGGTCAGGGTCTTTTGGTTTGCAACCACTGTGGCTTCAGGATAACGCATGAGCAACTCACCCAAGGTGGCGCAGTGGTCCGGCTCCATATGCTGGACGATTACATAGTTAAGCTCTCTGCCGCCGAGAACGTGACTAAGGTTTTCGAAAAACCTTTCGCCCACTGCCCTGTCCACCGTATCTAGGACTACGGTTTTATCGCCATTTATAAAATATGAGTTATAAGAGACACCTCTTGGAATGGGGTGGGCGTTTTCAAAAAGAGCCAGACGTCGGTCATTTGCGCCTATCCATGTGATGTCTTCACTTATTTTCTTCACGCAATACATATTTTTCTCCCCTTAATTTAGTTTTCTTACTTTGTATATTTATGAAGACCCACCAAAAGGCAGTCTTCAATATAGGGCAAGTTGTTTTCACGAAGGTATGAAATAAGCTTTTTGTCCTTTGCCCCCGGCTGGATGACTATACATTTGAAGGGTTTTCTACATTCCTGTATCAGCTTGAGGCCGCTTTCAGGGTTTATACAAAGGTCTATTATATCAATGTCCTCTGCAATATCGTTAATTGACGAAAGCTCCTTGCCCACAGGAAAGACCTCATAGCCCTTTTCCATAAGCCCCTGCTTTATTTTGCGAGCATACTTATTCTCTTGCAAAGTATCTCCCACAACGGCAAAGTTTTTACAGCTCATTACTTCTTTTAAATCCATATATACAAGCCTTTCCCGTTATTGTTTCTTGCCCTGTTATTATGAAAAAATTTTTCAAATAGGGAGTGGGCGGTATGTGGCCGCAAAAAATAAATAGTTCTAAAACTTATTTTCCTTAAGCCTTAACTTACTCAATATGGCCTGTGGATATAAGGCTTTTTGTAAAAAAGAACCCAGCTTTCGCTAGGTTCTTTTTATCAGATTAAAGACCTTATTTTAGGCCGCCGGAGGCCAGCTGCCGGTCTATAAAGTTAACTATATCTCCAACTGTGATAATTTCTCCCGAAAGGTCGCTTGTTATGATAATGTTATAGCCTTCTTCAAGGGTTGTAATCAGCTCGACTAAATCGAGAGAATCTGCCCCAAGGTCATCAAGTATCTTTGTTTTTTCGTCTATGGTGTCAGGGGAAATTTCCAATTGTCGTGCCAGCAGCGTTCTTACTGTTTCAAATGTTGACATATTCTTAACCCACCTAAATGAAGCTAGATTAGACTTTGCCCCCGAGGAAAACCCCGAGTCTCTCTCATGCTTTTTTCTTTTTAAAAAACAAAAGTCGGGCTTTTGGTCTTATGCTTTGGTTTTATCGCAGGAAATAACCACCCTGCGGTTTGGTTCTGTACCGGTTGAGCAGGTTGTAACACCCTCGTAGTCTTGAAGGGCTGTGTGGATAACATGGCGCTCATAGGAGTTCATAGGCTCTAAGGCCATGTTCCTTTTGTACTTAAGGGTTTTAGCGGCCATTTTTTCCGCAAGGTGAACAAGGGATTCTTCCCTTTTACTGCGGTAGTTTTCCGCATCGATACTTATATGGGTTCTTGTTTCAGAGCCACGATTGGCGGCATAGTTTGTAAGATGCTGTATAGCGTCGAGGGTTTCCCCACGACGGCCTATCACAGCGCCCATGCCTTCACCGCTGAGGTTTATGGAAACAGAGCCGTTTTCCCTAAGGGACATTTCAAGACTTGCAGAAACCCCCATCCGCTCCAGAAGCCCTTCCAGAAACTTTTCGGCCTTTTCCTGAACTGAAGGCTCGGCAGGCTCGTCGGGAACCTCATAGCTTACACGTACAACTGCGGGGGCAGCGCCAATTCGCAGAAAACCGGCCTTTGCCCTTTCGACAATTTCGATAGAAACCTCGTCTCTTTTAAGGTTAAGCTGGCGGAGGGCGGAAGCTATGGCTTCTTCCTCCGTTTTTCCTGTTACTTCAATTGATTGTTGCATATCTATTCTCCAAAAGTAAAAATCATTATGAGGGAGCTTAGAAACTAAAGGAGCTATTCCCCTTATGTTTCGCCATTTTCCTCAGAGGGGAATTCCGATTCAACCTGCTCGTCTATCTCAGACGAAGCGGCAGCGTCACGGGTTGCCCTTTCAGCATTTTCGGGGGCTGTGAAGCGGTCTGGCACATAGGCCCTCCCCCGTGCATAACGGCGGTTGCCCACCTGTGAGGCTGGGGTTTCATCAGAAAGGCCAAGCTCGGCACGGCGACGTGCTTTTTCCTCGGCACGGACAGCGGCAAGGCGTTCGTCATTTTGTGCTTTCTCCGCTGTTTGAAGTTTTTTCTTACTGGTATTTTTGTTTCTTTCAGTTGCGCCAAGCTCACGGTTTTTTTCCGTTTCAAGACGCTTTTTCTCAAGCTCTGACTCACGCAGGCGCATACGCTCTCGGCGTTCGGCGTCCTCCGCATCAAGAATTTTCGTGTAGTGACGATTTAAGATGAAGTCCTGAATGATTGCCAGAACACTATTGGCAATCCAGTAAATTCCAAGGGCCGCAGGCATAATAAAGCCGATATAAAGGGAGACAAGGGGCATCATGAGCATCATGCTTTTCATGCTTTGGGCGTTTTGGTCATTAACGGCCTGATTTGAGGCATTGCTCACCTTCATCGAGAAATATGAAACCAGAGAGGAAACGACGGGAATGAGGAAAAGACCAAGAGCCGGCAGCCAAACGTTCACATCACTCCAGTCGGTACTCATAAAGAAGTTCCACTGGGGCTTTTGGCCTAGGTTTACGCCAAGAAAGCTGAAATCGATATTTATAAGCTTATCGGAAAAGCCCTCAAAAACTGAGAAGTTATCGTGGACAAGATTAGCCAAATTAATTTCATAATAGGCGTCCACCCGTTCCGGAATAGTGTATAGGTTCATCTCGGAAAGCTTGTCCGTTATGAGGGAAACCTGCTCCGCTGTGAGCCGCATGAGCCGTGTTAGGGGCTGGCGTATAACACTGTAAAGAGCTATCAGGATGGGGAAGGGGATAAGTGTCCAAAGGCAGCCGGACAAGGGATTTATCTTTTCTTCCTTATAGAGGCGTGAAACCTCCTCTTGATATTTTTGCTTGTTGCCCTCATGCTTTTTTTCCAGCTCCTTCATGATGGGGGTAAGGCGGCTGGTGCGCATCATGCTCCTTTTGCTCTTCATCTGGAAGGGCAGCATGATAAGCTTTACCACAAGTGCAAAAAGGATGATTGCAAGGCCGTAGTTTAAGGTTAGCTCATAAAGAGTCCGCAGCAGCCAAGCAAATGGGTAGGTGATTATCTCGGTAAATGACATCGAAAACTCCTATCGGTTACGGCCGGCTATGGTACCGGATCGTAGAAATCGTAATCCCCTTTGTGAAAGGGGTGGCATTTCAAAATGCGCTTTAGAGCAAGCCAAGAGCCTTTTGCGGCGCCGTGTTTTTCCAGCGCCTCGATTGCGTATTGTGAGCAGGTAGGGATAAAGCGGCAGCAGGGAGCGGACAGGGGGGAAATGTGTTTCTGATAAAATCGTATAAGGGCGATAAGAAACTTTTTCACAGGTTCCCACCGCTTTCTGTTTCTTTTTTTAATATTCCCAAACGGGAGCAGGCATAAAGATAATCACGCTCAAGCTTTGAATATGGCGTGTGGGCAGCCTTTACCCGTGCGACAATAACCACATCAAGACCGCTTTCAAGGCGGCCTTCATTAAGCCTGTATATTTCCTTCAGGCGACGGCGGATTTTGTTTCGGCAGACGGCATTGCCTATCTTGGTGCTAACCGTTATCCCAAGGCGGTTTACCGGCTGCCTGTTTTTTTTGACATAAACCACAAGAGAGGCGGCGGCAATACTTCTTCCCTTGGAATATAGCCTCCGAAAATCTTGGTTTTTTTTTAAGGAAACAGAAAATTTCAAGCCTTGTCCTTTCGTGCGCATAAGCGGATGTTTTTGAAAAACACCTAAAGGGCGGAAAAAACCCGCCCTAAAAATCGGTATTATGCGGGATAAACCGCTTGGCTGAGGTTGAGCGATGAAACCCTATGCCGCAAAAACTTAAGAGACAAAGCTTAATGGGAAAGCCTTGTTCTGCCCTTTGCTCTGCGGTTTGCAAGAATATTGCGGCCGCTTCTTGTTGCCATTCTCTTACGGAAGCCGTGTTCCTTTTTGCGATGGCGCTTTTTGGGCTGATAGGTGCGAACAGTCACCTTCATACACCTTCCTTTCGTGAAATGATACTCAACAGCGACGCCGCCGAAGGCTAAATACCAAAGATGGCAGGCAAATCGCAGTAGTTGATATATTATCCATTTTCCAAACTGTTTTAAGCAAAGCTTAGAAGCTTTTTAAAAACCATTGGAAAACTACGTTATTATACAGTATTAACTTGCCATGTGTCAACAAAAATCATCTTATGTTCGGATACTGCAATAAAAACCTTAAGTACGGCTTTTATAAAATGACTTTTATATCTATTTTGTTTCAGGCAATAAATTTAAGAGGGCAAAGGTCTAAAACAAAATAAGCCGCAGCAAATTTTATGTTCCTTATCGGCTTACAAATCTGCAAAAAAGCTGATAAACCGTGGTTTTGAGCCAAGGTAGCCCATAAGAGGCAGGGCCAAAAGGAACATAACTGCCGCTTCGCCCAAGGCCACCTGAAGGGAGAAAATCAAAAAACCCTCCCAGAAGGCGTTTCGGGAAAAGGCAAAGGCCAAAACAGCGCCGATTATAGGCCCGTTGAAAACAACAGGCATGGCACAAGCGGCGGTGTATCTTCCCCAATGGGCGGTGGTTTTTTCCCTCTCACCATTTTTCAAAATGCCTGTTTCGGAAGAAAAGAGCAAAGCTCTGGGCCTTTTCCCTATGGCGGCAACGGAAAGTCCCGCTAAAAGGCTGGCAAGAGAGCCGAAAATAATGTCTAGAATTCCGGCGGCGCTTAGGGTGTTTGCTATGGCACAGCCAATGGTCAGCCCAAAAGCGGCAGGGGGAAAGAAAAAGGGGAGGATGCACATGACTTCGGATACCCGAAGCTGGAGACTGCCATAGCTTATAGGGGCAAGAACCATGGTGAGGGCAGCGTATAGTGCGCCTATGACAGCGCTTGTGACTAGCTTTTTTGTGTTTGTATTCATTTTTACATAACCTTTCGTCTTAAGTGACCCTGCAAAGGTTTTAAGTCAGGGTCCTGCTGTTATTCTGACTGCAAAGGCAGCCGCAATAGGTCTGGCGGTAAAGTCCGTATTCCGCAGATAGTTCTATCGAACGCTTATAACCCTCCTTTTTCTTAAAATCTGCAGGAAGCCAGTTTATGCTGTTTTGCTCCGCCAACTCAAAGCCAATTTTGTTTATCATTTCCGCATTTTTATGAGGGCTTACTGTGAGAGTTGTTGAAAAATAATCGAACCTCTCTTTTTTTGCCAGCTTTGCTGTTTCGGAAAGGCGCAGGAGAAAGCAGTTTTCACACCTTTGCCCGCCCTCGGGCAGAGTTTCAAGACCTTTTGAAACCTCGGTGAAGCTCCCGCCTTCATAAAGGGGAGCTGTAAGACCTACGGCACCCTTATACCTGTCTATGACCTTGCGCTGCCAAAAAAGCCGCTTTTCATATTCTTCTTCCGGCTGGATGTTGGGGTTAAAGAAAAACACCGTTACATCAAAGTGCCTTGTAAGATATTCCAGCACAGAGCTGCTGCAAGGCCCACAGCAAGAGTGCAGAAGCAGGCGGGGGCGCTTTCCGTCAAGGGAACTTATGACACTTTCCATCTCCCGACTATAATTTTTTTTCATCAAGCTGCCCTTTCCATAAGTTACGAAATTGAAAACAGTTTGTTGTTGACTTGAGCCGTATTATTATAATACTATATTCTTGCAAATGCAAAGCAAATATTACCACTGGGATATGGGAGAAGTACATATGAGGAATAATACAGAAGTTAAGCGGCTTATTACATTTTGTTTGGCACTTGTCCTTGTTTTTTCATTTAGCGGCGGGGCCCTTGCCTTGGAATGGACTGACTTTACCGATATTTCCGGCCATTGGGCTGAGGAAACTTTGAAAAAAGGCGTTGAAGATGCCTTAATCAGCGGCTTTGAGGATATGACTCTCCGACCCGATACCCCCATCACAACGGCCCAGATGATTACCATCTTGTGTCGTGTGCTCAATGCCAGTGAAAAAGCGGATATATCGGCGCTGGGCATCCCCCATGACGCTTGGTATGCCGAGGATGCTGCAAAGGCTCTTTATCTTGGGCTTATCTCTGCTGATGCAGGGGAGCTTGACACAGCCATGAAAAGGCAGGATGCTCTTTCCATGATGGCAAAGGCTTTTGGCTTAGTGATTTCTGTACCGGAGAGCGCTTATCTTGTGGACTCTTATTCCGATGCCGGTTTGGTACTGCCTGAAAACAGGGCCGCTTTGGAGGGGCTGCTTTCCCGAAAGCTGGTGGAGGGCTTTGCAGGGAGCTTAAACGCCAATGGCAAGATTACCCGTGCAGAATTTCTGACTGTTTTGTATCGGACGGTACATAGCTATATAGAGCAGAGCGGGCCTTTGCCGGATGGGGGAAACTCCATGGTTAAGGGCAACCTAAACCTTAGCAATAAGAGCCTTGGCGGAAACCTCTGGTTGGATTGTTCCGCTACAAGCGCCTCTTTCCTAAATGTTTCGGCCCCTTTTTCGGAGTTTATAATACTTGCCCACAGGCTAAACAGCCTTTCACTTCAGGGAAACAGTGACATTGGGCAAATTACCATAGAAGGCATTAACTATGATTTAAACTTTGCCCCCACGCCTGAGACAAAGCTTGGTGTTTTGAGATTGGGTGGGCAAGGTTCAGCCCAGATTTCGGGAAAAAATATAATAGATGTCTATGTAACGGGTAAAAATAGCAATGTTAGCCTTGACGGGGAATTTGAACTTTTGGTTCTTTCGGGAAAAGGCAACACTGTGACCCTTTCTCCAAACACATTTATAAAAAACATTGCCGTTTTCGGTGAGGATAACACCTTGCTTAAAGAAGGGGGAGAGGAAGGCACAGCACTTCCCATGAGCATTGACATAAACGGCAGAAATAACAGCCTTAGCTTTAAAACCGAGGGAGAGGGTGTTACAGCCCTAACCATACAGGGAGAGGGCAACAGTTTGAAGGCGGAGCTTTCCGATTTGGATAAGCTTATTGTCTCCGGCAGGGGCGCAAAGCTTGATGTAAACTGCCGAGGTGCTGCTCGAGGCGTTTCCATCCAAGGGGGCGAAAATAGGCTTAATCTTAAGGCTGACCATTCGATTGAAGGAAGTTTTGGAGGAAAGAGCAACGAGGTTTACCTCATGAGCGATGGCGAAATCTGCGCAGACTCTACCGGACAGGCGGGCAGTCTTAGCCTATATGCTTTGAAGGTTTCAGACTTTTCCGCCAAGGGCGATTTTGTTAGTCTGCGGCTTAGGTCGGGGTCTGCTTTAGGAAAGCTTTCCATGGAGGGAAGGGGAAATCATCTTGTAGCGGAGACGGATACGGCTTTAGGCGGCGTTATCATGGGCGGTGCGGAAAATGTTCTTACCGTTGATGGCAGGGCAGACAGTATTGAGGTTTCCGGCAGCAAGGCCAGAGTGGGCGGAGCGGGCCATGCGAAAAGCATAAACGTGGACGTGTATGGAGCGGAGATTAGCCTATCTGCAGACAGCCTTGTAAACGACAAGGGCAATGTCAATCCCGAGGAAGTTTTGAAGCGGGTTTCCAACGTGTACAGGGGCAATTTCACCCTCCAGTGGGCTTTGGAAAATGACTATGAAGATTATGAAAAGGAGCTTTGGGTTAATACTAAAGGATACTCCAGCAAGACAGGTTATCTTCTTTGGATAAATCTTGCCATGCAAAGGGTGAATATCTTTGAGGGGCATCAAGGGAACTGGAAGCTTATCCGTGAGAGCATTGTAGGCACAGGAGCACTCGGTTCGCCTACCCGTCAGGGGGTGACCACAACAACTTATAGGCAGGCTGCAGGCTGGACAACGGGCTCTTACACCTGCAAACCCGTTGTAGGATTTTTCCCCAACACCGGCTATGCCTTCCATTCACGACTGTATTATCCAAACTCATCAAAACTGAAGGATGCCGGCATAGGCTATCCCATCAGCGCCGGCTGTGTGCGGATGTATGATGAGGATATTAACTACATATTCGACCATATTCCCTTAGGCTCAACTGTTGTTGTATACTGAGAAAAAGAAAAACCGGAGGACTGTCATGGACAAGCGCACAGGAAAGGACGACTATTATCTGGGTATCGCAGATGCTGTTTTAAATCGTAGCACCTGCCTGCGAAGGAAATATGGGGCGATTATTGTGAAGGCCGACGAGATTTTATCCACAGGCTATAACGGAGCGCCCAGAGGCAGGAAAAACTGCTCGGACATGGGCTATTGTACCCGTGAACAGCTTAATATACCCTCAGGGCAGCGCTATGAACTTTGCAGAAGTGTCCACGCAGAGCAAAACGCCATAATTTCTTGCTCACGGCGGGATATGTTGGGGTCAACCCTGTATCTGGTGGGCAGAGATGCAAAAACCGGTGAGATTATTCCGGCGGCTTCCTGCTCCCTTTGCCGGCGATTTATTCTAAACGCAGGGATAGAAAAAGTTGTTTCCAGAATTTCCGAGGGGGAATATGAGGTTATTGACGCTTCACAATGGATTGAAAACGACGACTCCCTTCCGGAATTGACAAATCTATAAAAACTGTGGGGAAAGCTAAGGCTTTCCCCACAGTTTTTGTCTTGACGGAGCTTGCATTGTTTTATCGAAAATGTTAAAATTAACAGTAATTATAATAAACCGACAAAACATGACAAAGCTTAATTTTACAATATCTTCAATTTTCTGGCGGAGGACATACATATGAAAAAAGTTATCAGCTATATTTTGCTGGTTTTGATATTAACAGCAGGGGTAATGTTCGGTTTTGCTCCTGTGCTTTCGGCACAGGCGGCAGGGGAGACTGGGCCTGCCAGCCTAAGTGTATTATCTAAAGCACAGCTCCCACCTAAGAGCGGCATCTCACTTCTTGGGAATACAAAACTTCCCGAGCCGACATCGCTCACATGGGACTTGAACACAAATGACCTTGTTCGGGCCAGATGGAACCCAGTGGATGGTGCGGATTACTACATACTCAGGCTTTACAGAGTGGGCAGTGAGGAGGCTGTTGATGAAATAATCGTATTTACCAACTCTAAAAACTTTACAGTTAATAATTTCATGGGACATGATGATGGTGAATATTATTTCACTGTTCAAGCAGCGTCAGATAATCCCCAAGTAGAAACAAGTGATGTGGCAAAATGGCCAACAGGGTAATCGTTACTTTACCTATCCTGTTATACTGGATACGCCTCAGGAGGTTAAGTGGAGCCATAAAGAGGGTAAAGGTGAATACGGTATTGCAAAATGGAAGGCAGTTCCTGATGCCAGAGGTTATGAGGTACAGTTTTATAAAATTTATGAAGGCTTTGAAGATGAAGAGGAAGAGGGCACAGAGAACGAAACGCCTGATTACTATTACTGTAAATTTGTTGGAGAACAGAAGATTCCAAATCAAACAAACCCGCCTATCGAAATTGATGCCAGCCAATTTATACGCATAAATGGCAGTGGAACCTATGTGTTTACTGTAAAGGCAACCAGTGACAAATCTGGTGTTAGCTCTAGTGCGTTAAGTAATTTTTTTAAGGAAGAGGCAGAGATAGCTGAGGAAGACCCTTTCGTTAATTTAGATGTGTTGGCGGATAATACACGCTTTGACTATATTGCGGTAGAAAGCATAAGCTTGGGCGGTAG
>JAAYFX010000036.1 GCA_012728025.1 Clostridiales bacterium | reverse complement strand
GGCCATATCCATCACCGGAGGTATAAAAATGAAAAAAACTCTTATGGCTCTGCTTTCTCTTTTTCTATGCTGCATCTGCCTTGTCTCCTGTGCGGCCGGAGCGGGCTATGAACGCTCTGCCGAAACTCTTTATGAGCTGGGACTTTTTAAAGGCACAGGCACGGACTCTGACGGAAATCCTATGTTTTCTCTTGAACGGGAACCCACTCGTGAGGAAGCCGTTGCCATGCTGGTTCGCCTTTTGGGGGCAGACGAAGCCGCTCTTTCTCAATACAGCGGCACTCATTTCACCGACGTTTCCGACTGGGCAAAGCCCTATGCCGCCTATGCTTACGAAAATGGTCTTGCAAAGGGCATTGGCGGCAACAACTTCGGCGCTATCGATAAGGCCAGCGCCAGCCAATACATATCCTTTGTCCTGAGAGCTTTGGGATACAGCTCGGATTCAGACTTTAGCTGGGATTTGGCTTGGGAGCTGTCGGATGCCATTGGCTTAACTAATGGTCAATACAGCGGAGACAGTTTCTTTTCCCGAGGGTCTGTGACAGACATTTCTCTGTCGGCTCTTTATCAAGACCTTTCCGACGGAAGCGAAACCCTTATTCATAAGCTTTGCAGAACTGGTGCTGTCTCTGATGAGCAAAAGGCCCGAAATCTTTTGGGGGATAAAGCCTTTACCGTAAACCATAATGACAAAGACAGTGTTCTCCAGATTCATTTTATCGATGTGGGACAAGCTGATTCCGCCCTTGTTATCTGTGATGGTAAGGCCATGCTCATTGACGGGGGCAATGTGGCCGATAGCAGTCTTATTTATTCTTATCTAAAAAGCCATGGTATAACAAAGCTTCAATATGTTGTTGCAACCCATGCCCATGAAGACCATGTGGGCGGTCTTTCCGGCGCCCTTAACTATGCCACAGCGGAAAAGGTTCTTTCCCCCGTCACTGAATATAACAGTAATGCTTTTAAAAACTTTGCGGCAAATGTTGCAAAACAGGGAAAAACCATAGATATACCAAAGACCGGAGATAGCTTTCGCCTTGGCTCTGCCCTTGTAACCGTCCTTGCGCCCATGAAGGAATATGACGAGGTCAACAACAGCTCCATAGTCCTAAGACTTGTTCATGGTAAAAACTCCTTCCTTTTCATGGGGGACGCCCAAAGAGAAAGTGAAACAGACATACTGGACTCAAACCAAGTTGTAAAATCCGATGTGCTTAAAGTGGGCCACCACGGCAGCGAAACCTCCACTTCCTACCGTCTGCTTTATGAGGTTTCTCCGGAATACTCAATTATCTCCTGCGGGAAAAACAACCGATACGGTCATCCCCACGAGGCTGTTATGAGCAGGCTCTACGACTCGGAGACTAAAGTTTTTCGCACTGACCTGCAAGGGAACATTATCTGCACAAGCGACGGGGAGAGCCTGCTGTTTAAAACCGAGAGGAACTTCGGTATTGATACAAATCCCCAAAAACAGCCTCCTACGGGGGACTACATTGGAAATAAGTCAAGCATGAAGTTTCATCTTCCAAGCTGCAACTCCCTTCCCGCAGAGCATAACAGGGTGTATTTTTCATCCCGCTCTGAGGCGGTGTTTGCAGGTTATGAGCCTTGTAAAATCTGCAAACCTTAAATTTGGCATTATATTATGCAGGCAAATATCTTCAGCGGTTTACTAAAATACTTTTAAATTCAAAACACATGGCGGAAAAACTCCCCGCCATGTGTTTTTGTGCTTTATAATATTATACAAATAAGTCCGCCGCTGCCCTAGTTTATAATCCTTTGCAGGGCACCCCTAAGCTTTTGCCCCGTTTCTTCCGGCACAGGCTTAAGCTTGGCGTTTAAGCCCTCCCCTGCTATGTCATACATAGATTTTCCAAAGATGTTAGATTCCCAAATCTTTGAGGCGTCCCCTTCAAAATTTTGAAGTAAAAAGCCCAAAATCTCCTGAGAGGCATTCTCTCCGCCTACGGCAGGCGAAACTTCCGTTTCAACATTTGTTTTCAGCATATGTATAGCCGGCGCTCCTGCACGTAAAATAACACTGTATTTACCGCCCTGACGCACAATCTCCGGCTCCTGCAAAACCATTTCTTCGGCTGTGGGCATCACAACACCATAGCCCTTTTCATGAACATCCTCTAAAGCTACGGCAACTCTGTCATATTCCGCTTTCACTCTTGCAAGCTCACATAGCATTAGGATAAGGTCACCGTCGTTTTTAATTTCAAGGCCGCTTTCCTCACTTATGGTTTCGTAATACAAGGACCTTGGAAGCTCCACCTTAAGGGAAAAACTGCCTGTTCCAAGCTCCATGGCGCTAACCACAGATTCGCCTATATCCTCCACCTCGCAGAGGTTTTTAGCAAGCTGTTCTGCCTGCCTTAGCCTATAAACGTAGTTTGACTCTTTTGTAAATTCCTCAAAGAGCTTTTTCTTAATACTATGGCTGCTTGGCAATGCCTCAACCCACTGAGGAAGATATACAGAGTATTCTTCTACGGGAAATTCCGATAAAAGCTCGTAGAATATTTTTTCAATATCCCCCTCATCTATATCAAGGCAGTTCATGCTCACACAGCTAACACCGTATTTATCGCCAAGGTCTGCTGCCAGCTCCTTTGCAGCTTGAGAATTTGGCTGCTGACAGTTTAGAAGTATGACAAAGGGCTTGCCGATTTCACACAGCTCTGCTATAACCCTTTCCTCGGCCTCCACATAATTCTCACGGTCTATCCCGCATATAGAGCCGTCTGTTGTGACCACAAGTCCTATGGTAGAGTGGTCACGGATAACCCGCCTTGTGCCCTCCTCTGCCGCCATGGTAAAGCTTATTTCATGGTCATACCAAGGAGTTGTGACCATGCGCTCGGTTTCTTCCTCCATCATGCCGGCAGCTCCCGGCACCATATAGCCCACGCAGTCAATAAGCCTGACCGAAAGCTCTGCTTTGTCCTCGATGCGGATTTTAACGGCATCCTCGGGGACAAATTTCGGCTCTGCCGTCATAACCGTTCTTCCCGAGCCTGACTGGGGAAGCTCATCCCTTGCACGCTCTTTGGCATAAGTGTTTTCAATGTTGGGTATGACAAGGGTTTCCATAAAACGCTTTATAAAAGTTGACTTGCCTGTTCTAACCGGTCCAACTACCCCAACATATATATCTCCGCCTGTACGAAGCGCTATGTCCTCATATATTCTGCTTTCAGCCATACCTGTTCCCCCTAGAATGTTGATTAGTAATTACTATGGGGATAAGCCTGCTAATATTCTTTTAAGATAAAATT
>JAAYFX010000358.1 GCA_012728025.1 Clostridiales bacterium | reverse complement strand
GGGTGAAGAGGCGGGTCTTGCCAGGGCACAGGATTTCATTAATCAAGAATTGTTTTTCTGCTGATGAGCGCGTCCCTGAGTCTCCATGAATCGCGGTCCGTAAAGTCAAGCAGGTGGGAATGATGAATGATACGATCCAGGAGGGCAGCGGTGATTTTGGTATCTACAAAAATATCATTCCAGCGAGCGAACTCCAGATTGGTGGTAATAATGATGCTTTTACGCTCGTAACACTCCGAAATGACGCCGAAAAGGAGCTTGGAGCCGTCAGAGTCGATGGGGACATATCCCCACTCATCACAAATGAGCAAATCGAGCTTGTCAAACTGCTTCATAAAGCGAGAGAGCGTGCCCTGCCTTTTCGCCTCGGTGAGAGCGTTGACCAGGGCGGCGGTGCGCCAGAAGCGTGTGCGAAAACCAGCGTCACAGGCGGCGACGCCCAAAGCAATGGCCAGATGGGTCTTTCCGGCGCCGACATTGCCGTAGAGGATGAGATTCTCTCGGCGTGGAATAAAAGACGTTGCAAGCAGGTCGTCTGGGGAAAGGGCGGTCGGGAACTTAATGTCCTCGAAGGTGTAGTCCTCAAAGGTCTTGATGAGGTCGAACTTAGCCGCCTTTTGGTAAGCGTTGCGACGTTTTCGGTCGCGCTGGTCAAGCTCGGCATTGAATAGAGTGAGCAGAAAATCAAGGTGATTGTCGGCCTTGATTTTTTTGGCCTCTGCCACCAAATTACTGCTGAAATGCAAGCGTTTGCAGGCGCTGAGCAGAAGATCCTCCATTACCGCTCACCCCCCAGCAGGGCGCTGTACGGGTCCAGCTTGGGCAAATACGGCTGCTGCACCGGCGTGGAAAGCGTAGTCACCGACGGCGGCGCATTGGGGTCTTCGGTCAGAGCTCTGTAGGCTACGGTGAAGTCATCTGTGCAGCGTATCTGTGAAAGTTCCAAAACCGTTGCGGCGTCACCGATTTTCCCCGCCCTAATGATGGGAACAAGGGTAAGCAGCATCTGCTTCAAATCCGCGTACTGGCAGCTCTTGAGATGGGCCTGAACCGACTCCGGCAACGTCAGAAAGTACGGTGAGCTCAGGAATGCCCGAGGCTTGCGACTGAGCGCTCCAATGTAGTTTTCAAAGTCAATTGTCGGCTTGATTTGGCGCTCATACCGGCGCTTGTGAGCCGCAATCTGCTCATATTTGGGACTCAGTACCCGAAGCTCTGAAACGCCGATTTCCAGCCATAGCTCACTGCTCGCGTACTCCGGCGAGGTGGAGTATTGATTGCCGTCAAAGTGGATAAAGCTGTATTTGTCGGTCTTGACCTTCTCCAATGTGAATACCCTGAAACGCTCATGGGGCAATGCAATCAGTTCCGCCTGCTCCGCCAAAAACAGGTCTGAAATCTGCTCTTTTTTCGCATAATGCTCTCGCTTCAAATCCGCCATGCACTTGTCCAAAAGTTCCTCGTTGAAGGCATCCAGGTCTTCGATGAACGGCGGCGGCAGCAGATAATTGCGCCGGATATATCCTACCTTGTTCTCTACATTGCCCTT
>JAAYFX010000353.1 GCA_012728025.1 Clostridiales bacterium | reverse complement strand
GGATACAGGCACCATCTTCCCCGCCCGCTTTTTGCTAAAATGCAGGACGGGGATTAAAAACTGCAAAAACAACTGCCATAAATTACATAAATGTACTCATTTGTGGTTAATTTATGTAGGCTTATGTAATTTAATGTCAAAACCCCTGCATATTACCGTAATAAAATTGCCCCTCACCTTTTGGGAGGGGCAGTAACTTTTCAGTCCAGTCTGGCAATCATTTCTCTAATCTTTTCCATGGAGGGATGTACATAGGTGTTCATGGTGGTGCTAACGCTGGAGTGACCCAAAATCATGCTCAGGGACTTTACATCAAAGCCGCTGTCCACACATTTTGTGGCAAAGCTGTGCCGCAAAACATGAAAATTCATATCCCGTATTCCTGCATGGCGCAGGACGGTTTTAAAATGCCTTTGCATACTTCTCGGCTCTATGGTTTTATCTGCTCTGCCGGAAACAATAAAGCAGTCAGAAGGCCCTCTTTTTTGTAAAAGCAGCTCTGATAGGGCTGGGGAAAGAGGGATTTTTCGCTTTGAAGTTATGCTTTTCGGCTCTCCGAAATGAAGAAGGGTTTTTGTACTTGTTGGGGGGCGGGAAACTATTCGCTGGACAGTTCGGTTAACACTTAGAACCCCCGAGTGAAAGCAAACATCTCCCCACTTAAGAGCGCAGATTTCACCCACTCGCAGCCCTGTTTTAAGACAGATGAAAATGCCTAAATCGGCACCGGAAGGTGAAACTCCAAGGCTTGTTAAGAGGCGGCGCTGCTCATCTGCCGTAAGCACAGAAATCTCTGGTTTTGCAGGCCTTTTCGAGCATTTACAGGCTTCTGGAGAGGCAGGGCAGCCATGCTTTGCGGCGAAAACCAAAACAGAGCGCAGAACGTTTGAAATTCCTCTGGCAGTAGAGCCGGAAAGGGGAGACTTAAGGCAGGTCAGCTCTGCCATAAAGTCCTCGATGTGTGAGTCTGTAAGACCTGCTGTTTTCACATGACCGAGGCGGGGTCTGATGTGGTTTTCGGCTATGGAAAAATAGGTTGAACAGGTACTTGGTTTAAGGCTTAGGGCAATGTGGGAGAGCCAAAGGTCAAGTATTTCCCCAAAGGCTCTGCTGCCTTCCTCCTCCGAAGGGGACAGGGGCTTCTCAAGCTGTGCATATGGCAGTTCGCAGGGGGAGGAATTAGGGAAGGTTTTCTGCTTTACCATGTTTACGGGCATAAAAATTTTCTCCTTTCATTGTGCCTTTTATCTGCCTAAACCACATAAAAATTCTTAAGAAAAAACCGTAGCCCCGCCTTTTAAAAAGGAAATTTTGGACTTGAAAATAAATTAAAACAGCCGACCCTAAAAGGGCGAAGGAAGTAAGGTCCAAGGGATAATCAGGGCTTATATCCATTATTACGGTTATGTTACATCTGGCAAAACTACCTTGACCTTCCAAAATCCTTGTGTTAATATGACGGCGAAAAGGCAGGAGCAACCACAAATGAGTACATTTGCGGTTGCTTTTTGTCGTTATGTTATTATTACCAAAAGGCTTTGTCCTTATACTTCGGCTGTTTTGGGCAGGCAAGTTGAATAAACAACTATTTTAGTGTAAAATAGAAGGACTGTACTTGCAGATAAT
>JAAYFX010000035.1 GCA_012728025.1 Clostridiales bacterium | reverse complement strand
TTTGTATGGCCGGTTCAAGGTGAGATAACAGTGCCCTATTCCGTCACCGCCCTTATCTATAACCAGAAGATGGGGGACTGGCGCACAAGTGAGTCTGTAAGCATTGCTTCCGAACTTGGAACTCAGGTTATGGCTGTGAGTGCCGGAATAGTTGAAAGCGTCAGTATGGATGACCTTGGGGGCATGACGGTTGTTATTCAGCATTCGGGAGGCTTAAGAAGTGTTTATTCAAATCTTGCTTCCATGCCAACGGTATACGAAGGTGACAATGTCATGACAGGCGAGGTAATAGGCTCTGTGGGCGTAACAGCTTCTGGAGAAACAAAGGATAAGCCTCATCTGTGCTTTTCCATGACCTTGGACGGAATCAGCGTTAATCCCTCGGAATATCTGCCCTAATGTAAAGTAAAGCCCAAAGCTAATATTAAAACGGCCCTCTTAATTAAGAGGGCCGTTTCACTTTTTATAAGGGCGGTAGGATATAAGCCCTATTCCGTTTCATTTATAGAGACAATGGCTCTTTCAATACGGTGAGCCTTTATCTCGGCGACTTTTATGTGCAGGGTTCCGGCGTTTAACTCAAACTCTATTCCGTCATCCGGAACAGAGCCATAGGTGCCGAATACATAACCACCGAAAGTTTCGTACTCGTCTAAAGGAAGGGTAACGCCAAGAACTTCGGAAACCTCGTCTAAGGTTGCAGTTCCGCGGATTATCCAAGTTGAGGCATCAAGGCGCTCGATTTCAACAGGCTGCATATCGCAAAGGGCGCAGTCGTCCAAATCACCCACAAGAAGCTCCAACAAATCGTTCATAGTTACAACTCCCAGCATACCGCCATATTCGTCCAAAACTACGGCAAAATGAGTGCGCAGGGTTTTCATCTGACGGAAAAGCACATCTGCATAAACTCCCTCGGGCACAAAGTACGCAGGCTTTATAGCGTTCATGATAACATTTTCGTAGCTTTTGTCCTCAAGAAGAAGAAAATCCCTTGCCTTAAGAATGCCCACAACATTATCCACAGTATCGTAACAGACGGGGTAATGGGAATGGTGAGTCTCTCTTATGGTTTCCACCCATGCTTCCGGATTATCTTCAGACCAGAGGATGGAAACATCAGTGCGATGAGTGACGATTTCCCCCACTGTGGTATCGTCAAATTCAAATATCTTCTGTATAAATTCCTGCTCGTCAAAATCTATGACTCCCAAATCACGGCCTGCATCCACCAGCATGAGAATTTCCTCCTCGCTTATTTCACCGTCGGCAGAGTTTGGGTCAATACCGAAAAGGCGGAGGATGCCGTTTGTGGATGCTGTTAAAAGGAAAACTAGGGGCGCAAAGAACTTTGAGATGAAGCTTATAAGGCCGGACAAACCCAAGGCGACCTTTTCAGCCTTTTTCATGGCGATACGTTTCGGCACAAGCTCACCAAATACAAGGGTGAAGTATGACAGGATGAGAGTTATTATAATGACGGATAAGGTGGAAAGGGTTTCGGCAGAAATTCCAACTCCCAGACGGATAAGCCAGTTTACAAGGGGCTTTGAAAAATTGTCAGCCGCAAAGGCACTGGCCAAAAACCCCGCAAGGGTTATAGCAACCTGAATGGTGGCAAGAAAGCGGGCGGGCTGGTAGGTAAGCTTTGAAAGCCTTACAGCCCTTTTGTCTCCGGCAGCAGCCAGACGTGCCACTTTAGCATCGCTTATTGTTAAAACGGCTATTTCAGCACAGGCAAAAACCGCATTTAAACTGATAAGGCTTATTTGCAGAAGAAGTTGCCAAAATATAGGGTTCAAGATGTGTCCTCCTAATAATTTGTGTTTTTCATTATGGTGCAAACGGAGGGCAACTATCGCCGAAGCTTGGAAAAACGCAAAAAGGCACGCCCACAGTCATCACAGCGTGATTGTGGGTATGCCAAACATTCTATAAGCTCGATTGAAAGAAACAAACAACTGTTACTATCGTCGCAATTATCGTCCATTAGCTTTAACTCGTTCTCCTTTCAAAAGTAATAAAAAATAATATATTATTTTTATTCTAACACAAGGCCCTTATAAAGTCTATCAGAAAATTATCAAATCCCAGTAATTTAAAAAACCTTCCTATAAAACTGCCGTATTGAGCGAATAAAAAGAGCTGTCAGCCATGGCAAAGAACTTAAGGCGCTGTCCGCAGAGGAAAGACGAAAGCACATGACAAATAGAGACAATTTTTTCGGATTATCCCGAATAATACAATATTTATTCTTGCAAATGCTTTCCTGTTAAGCTATAATACTTAGCATAGCTGTTCAAGGACACCTGTCCATGATACAAGGACAGCAAGTAGCAGGCTTTGCCCTGCAATATTAATGGAGGAATTTAAATGAAAAAGTATCTAGCTCTCTTATTGGCTTGTCTTATGCTGTTTGCGGCATTTGCAGGCTGCTCCCCCAAGGAGGATTCGGATTCGGCGGATACTGCAGACCAGTCTGGCGAAACCACCGACGCTTCCAGCAATTCCGGCTCTGCTAACAAAGTTGTAAAAATCGGCGTTTTTGAGCCTGCGTCCGGCGACAACGGCGCTGGCGGCAAGCAGGAGACTTTGGGTGTACAGTATGCCCATTCTCTCGCTCCCACTGTTGAAATTGCAGGGGAAACCTATGACGTAGAGCTTGTTATCGTTGATAACGAATCCTCTAACGACAAGGGCCCCACAGCAGCAGCCTCCCTTGTAAGTCAGGGTGTTTCCATAGTTCTCGGCTCTTACGGCTCCGGTGTTTCCATTGCCGGCTCCCCCGTATTTGAAGAAGCGGGCATTCCTGTTGTGGGCATAACCTGCACAAACCCCGCCGTAACCGAAGACAATACTCACTATTTCCGCATTTGCTTCCTCGACCCCTTTCAGGGCACAGTTCTAGCTAACTTTGCAGCAGAAAATTTTGAGGCTCAGAAGGCATACTGCCTTGCTAAGCTTGGCGACGACTATTCCGTCGGCCTTTGCCACTACTTTAAGGAAGCCTTTGAAGCTCTCGGCGGCGAGGTTCAGTATGAAACCTTCCCTGACGGTACCTCTGACTATGCTTCCTATGTTGCAAACGCCAAAAACTTCGGCGCTGACGTTTTCTTCGCTCCTGTTTCCACAGAAGCTGCTGCTCTTATAATCGACCAGACTGCCGCTCAGGGAGGCGAATTCCCCCTGCTTGCAGGTGACACTTGGGACTCTAACGTTATCACCGAGGCCGCAAAGGGCAAGACTGTTGCTGTTTTCGTAACCACATTCTATCAGGAAGGCGGCAACCCCGAGTTTGACGCAGGCATTAAGGAATGGATAAATGCCGATTCCACCCGCCTTGCAAACAACAACGGAAACGACATGATAGCCGCTGTTTCCGCCATGGGATACGACTCTTACTTCACAGCTCTTGAGGCTCTCAAGCTGGCAGGCTCCACAGACCCCAAGGCCGTTAACGAAGCTCTCTGGGCAACCACCTTCTCCGGTGTTTCCGGCGATATTGCCTTTGACGATGTTAACGGTGACGCCATCCGTGACGTAGCTTATGTTAAGGAAGCTGACACAGAAGTGGGCGAGTGGAAGTTTATTGCTGTTCAGGGCATTAAATAAAACATAGATACATAAAAACTCAAGCGTTTATTTATACATGGTAAAAGCTTGGCGGGGGCGTTACCGTTCCCGCCAAGCGCCGTGTTTAATTTGAGCCGCCTTGAAAGAAACAAAAGTTCCGCATTCTTTCAAGACTGCTCAATAATGGAGGCACATTTTATGAATTCATTCAGTCAAAGCATTCCCTATCTTCTGGCGGGAATATCGGTCGGCGGGCAGTATGCTCTAATCGCCATAGGCTATACAATGGTATACGGTATACTTCGCCTTATAAACTTTGCCCACGGCGATATTTTCATGTGTGCGGGACTAATAATGATATATTTGGTCACAGCCCTGCCCCTTGGGATTTCTATTATTGCGGTTATCGTACTAACGGTTTTGCTGGGCTATTTGGTGGAGCGGGTTGCATATAGACCCCTTAGGACAGCGCCTCGTATGTCGGTTATGATTTCGGCAATAGGTGTGTCTTACCTTCTGCAAAACCTCGCTCTTTATATCACCGGCGGACTTTCAAAGCCCTATCCCGCCATTCCATGGATAAGCGATGTCATAACCGTTTTCGGGGCAACCACAAAAAGGGTTACTGTAATAACACCCATCCTTACTCTGGTTCTTGTGGTTGGCCTTGTTTTACTTATAAGATACACAAAAATCGGTATGGCCATGCGAGCTGTTTCAAAGGACTTTGAAACCTCCCAGCTTATGGGTATTAAGGTGGATAAGGTTATTTCAATAACCTTTATTATAGGCTCCTTCCTTGCGGCCGTTGGCTCTATTTTGTTCTTTTCAAACTACACCGGAGTTTTCCCCCAAGCCGGCGCCATGCCTGGGCTTAAAGCCTTTGTTGCGGCGGTTTTCGGCGGCATAGGCTCAATTCCGGGGGCTGTTGTTGGGGCCTTTATAATCGGCATCTGTGAGAACCTCATAAAAGGTCTTGGCTGGACAACCTTCTCTGATGCCTTTACCTTTGCGCTTTTAATAGTTATCCTCGTCGCAAAGCCCTCGGGACTCTTTGGCGAGAAATCAACCGATAAGGTTTAGGGGGGCGCTGATATGCTT
>JAAYFX010000034.1 GCA_012728025.1 Clostridiales bacterium | reverse complement strand
GGGCAGCTTCACAGTAACACAAATGCCCCCGCCCTCAGCATTTTCAATTATAAGCTCTCCGCCGTGACGGCTGACAATCTCGTCGCAAACAGCAAGTCCAATGCCGCTGCCCCTTTCCTTAGAGCTTCCTTTGTAGAATTTCTTTTTAATATGGGGCAGCTCCGCCGCCGATATACCGGAGCCATAGTCCCTTACCTTTATGTAAATAAAATCTCCCTGTTTTTCAATGCTGACATCAATCTTTTTTCCGACTTTGCCGTATTTTGAAGCATTGTCAAGAATGTTAAGAAAAACCTGCCTTAAGCGCTCTGCATCACCCGGAATAAGTGGAATACTCTGCTGGGAAGGAGTATAATCAAGCTCAATTTCCTCCTGACGCAAAAGCTCGCCGTAGGCAAAAATAGAATCCTCAAGCTCGGCCTCAACATTAAGCTATTCTATGTTAAGGTTAAACCTTCCGTCCTGAATACGGGTAAATTCCAAAAGCTCCTCCACCATTTTCGTAAGCCTTGCCGTCTCCTTTGAAATAATGGCAAGGCCCCTTTGAGAGTCCCCCTTTATTTCAGAGTCATACATAAGAGTCTCACTCCAGCCTGTTATGGCCGTAAGAGGGGTTCTAAGCTCATGGGAAACCGATGAAATAAATTCGGTCTGCATACTTTCAGCCTTGCTTATTTTTGCAGACATTTCGTTTATAGCATCCGTCAAATCGCCAATTTCATCATCATACTTTTTAACAGCCTGTATACCATAGCTGCCCTCGGCAATCTGCTTTGCCAAACCCGTAAGCCCGTGAATAGGCTCTGTTATGGTCTTTATAAAATACATATTCGACAGCATCACAATAATTATGATAAAAAAGCCCACAGAACAGGCTATTAAAAAAACTCTCAAAACCTGCCTGTCAACAAGTTTTAAACTGGTAACATAGCGCATAACCCCAACTATGGAGCCATCAGAATACTGAACAGGAGCAGAAACAGACATTATTCTCTCCCCTGTGGAGGGGCTTTTGCCCTGCCATGAGCAAATCTCCCCCGTTTCAAGAGCCTGAGCTATATCGGGTGTCCCCGGTGAGGAGCCGGCGGAAATTCCATAACTTGAAACTTCAACCCTGCCCCTTCCATTTACAAACTGAAGCTCCAAGCTGTCCTTATCCTCAAAGGATTCTGTATAGCGATAGGCACTTTGATAATATTCCATATAAGTTTTTGAAACATAAGTAGTAAAAAACTCTGTGGCAGTTTGAGCCTTGTTTTCAAGTCCGGTTCGTGCCGCAGTGCAATTATAGTTATAAATGGCAACGGAAAAGGCGGTAATACCAATAACAACAACAAACAAAACAACGGCTATGCCGTTTACCAGCCACCTGCCCTTTATACCTTTAAAATTCAAAGTCTCACACCGCCTTGTAAAAGTTTAGCCGGCAAGGTTTTAAAAAAATCTTAAAACCCCCACTTATAGCCATATCCCCACACCGTTGTGATATAAGAGGGAATGGTGGGGTCGTCCTCAATTTTTATGCGCAGCCTGCGAATATTCACATCAACAATTTTAAGCTCCCCAAAATAGTTTCTGCCCCAAACCTCGTTTAAAATATCCTCTCTTGAAAGAGCCTTGCCCGCATTGTCCATAAAAAGCTTCATAATGGAATATTCAATCTGGGTAAGCCTTATTCTCTCGCCGTTTTTCTCCAAAGTGCGGTTTCTGGTGTTAAGCTTAAACGGGCCGCTTACAAGCTCACCGTTTGCCGCCTCGTCCTGCTCTGAGCCTCCCGTTCGCCTGTAAAGGGCGTCTATTCGTGCTGTAAGCTCTGCCGGAGAAAAGGGCTTTGTCACATAGTCATCAGCTCCGGTCATAAGCCCCGTAACCTTATCCATCTCCTGACTTTTCGCCGTAAGCATAATTATCCCAATCTTCGAGCCGGAGGCTCTAATGCGCCTGCACACCTCAAAGCCATCAATATCCGGCAGCATAACATCCAGCAAAGCCACACGAATATCGGGGTTTTTCTTAAGCTCCTCAAGAGCCTGCTCCCCTGTTTCCGCCTCCACCGGCTCATAGCCGGAGCGCTTCAGGTTAATAACCACAAAGCTTCTTATGCTGGATTCGTCCTCTAAAATCAGAACCTTTTTCAAATTGGCCCTCCTTAACAGCAAGGCGCAAAACTTAAACTGCGCCTGTTATCCATTCCGTATATATAAGATGAAACCTGTCGGTAATATCCTTTTGAGCCTCCTCAGACGGCAGAACGTCGTCTATGGTATGCAACTTTGCCGCATATATAACAGTCTCACTATTCAGCATTGTAAACCGCCCTGCAATCTTGGCCCTGTCCCTCCTGTTTTCACCCGAAAGGACATAAATGGTAAGGTAATCCGTAAGCTCCTGTGTCTCCTCATCAAAATGAGACAAAACCACAGACCTTTCTCCGGAAATCCCTGACTCCCTGCGTACTGTAAGGTCATCCCTCCATTCGTCAGGCAGCATAAAATACCAACCATCCGTATAATTATGATAGGTACATCCACAGGCTTCACTGTTTCCTAAAGCGTCATAGCGAAACCAGTCAAAGACATAGTTATCACTCAAATAACCTGGCTGAGAATAAAGTTTTTCGGCAAAGGGAACAGCAAGGGAACCGTCTCCGTTAATATCGGTGCAATACACCGGATAGTGCCGCTTTGCCCTGCTGTCCCCCGTAGAAACATCAAGGCAAATGTTTTTAAGCTTCCCTTCATCAGATACAATAATGTCAGTAAGGTTATAAAGTTCGTCTCCCTCGAGATACCGCCCCTCAACAAAAATCGCCGGACTGCCGTCTCCTATGGTGGCTATACGAAAGCGGTCAACAGAGCTTAAAGAAGCCGACAGCCGTGCCTCGGTTTTAACAACTTCGCCCTTAGCGGAAACGTTAAAAACATCCACCGACCCGCTATTTTGGTCAAGCCTTAAAACAGCCACATCAGGTGTGCCGTCTTTATCAAGGTCACCCACCTGAAAATCAGTGCAGCTTGTTGTAAACACAAGCGAAGAAGTCCAGTTTTCAATAGAGTAAGCCTTAAAAATACGCATATCGGCACTCATTTTCCATGTGGTCAATATTTCCACCATGCCGTCACCGTCAAGGTCTGCATATTCAACCCGACCTATGGCCGTGCCCTCTCCCGCAATCGTTGCGGCAAGCTCATATCCGGAAAGCCCCTTACGGTAAACGCAAATTTTTGGCCCCATCTCCTTGCTGTAAAGAAAGGCCAAAGCCTCGTTTACCCCATCTCCGTTAAGGTCTGTCAGCTGAACACTTTGCCGAAAAGAGCCGATAGTCGGAGCGGAATACTCCCAGCCGGCGGCGATTTCGTCGTCAATAAGCCCCTGAAGCTGAAGAAACTCATAAGGCGGCTGGGGAAGACTGTAAAGCTCGTCCGTATCGGAAAGGGAACAGCCAGCAAAAAAACAAAGAAAAACCAGCCCCAATGCCAGTATAAGCCCACGTTTCATAAGCTCCCCGCCTCCTTCCTTAAAATACAAAATTTAACCTATACATTATATCACAAGGCTTTTAAAAATGGTAGTACCAAATCACAATATCTTGTGATACAATAAGTATAAATCCCTTATCACCCTGATTTCAAATTAACATCTAATCACTGGGTTTTGCGGTTAAAGGAGGCTCAATCATGCGCATATACTACGCCGACATAAGGGGGGCAGATGAGGAAAACTCCCTGTATCCTCCCCTAAGCCCCAGCCGAGGCTCTGCCTTCGGCACCTCACTTTTGGCATATGCCTATGGAGACTTCACAGGTAAGGCCATCCTGCCCGCCATCGAAAAGCTTGCCTTTGGCCGTCCGGTTTTCACAAAACGGCCCGCTCCACATTTTTCTATAAGCCACTGTAAAACTCATATTTTTTGTGTGGTTTCAAAGTCCCCTGTGGGCATAGATGCAGAGCCATTAGACAGGAAGGTCAGCAGTCTTTCCATAACCCGCCTCACAACAGCCAAAGAGCGTGAAGCTTTAAGCTTTCTTGAAACTTGGACTTTGCGGGAGAGCTACCTTAAGCTCACAGGAGAAGGCGACCTTAGAACCCTAAGGTTTTACAGGGAAGAAGGCAAAATAATTCCGCCATCCCCCGAGGTTTTTTGCAAGCTCTATCC
Source organism: Clostridiales bacterium (assembly GCA_012728025.1). Taxonomy (GTDB): domain Bacteria; phylum Bacillota; class Clostridia; order Oscillospirales; family Oscillospiraceae; genus UBA2658. Next base: position 9,760 of record JAAYFX010000034.1, on the reverse strand, counting down.
GGATGTGGACGGCTGCCTTGCGGCCCTTTGCTCAAAATCCAAAAACTTTCCCGAAACCTGCACAAAAGTCCCCATTGAAAAACTTCTAAAAAAGGATAAGCCCCTTCACTGTCACCCGAAAGACCTGCGGCTTTAACCATGGCAAACCCTCTATAAAACTGATTGTTTGTTGACGAAACAAGCAAAACAGTTTAAAATTATAAGCAAGCGGCCATTTCCCCTTGCCGCAAATTCTCTCTCCGCTCTGTCTGGAGGCTCCAAATGAAACTCATTATAGCAATAACATCAAAATCAGACGCTCACCTTGTAGCGGGAAAAGCGGCTTACCCCTGCACAATAACAGATAGCTACAGCGGGTTTTCCTATCAGGAAAATACCATGATTTTTTCAGGGGCAGACAACCCTAAAATAAATGCCGCAACAAAAATAATAGATAAAAATATAAAAGATTTCGTAGTAGATTTAACATCCGCCCTGCCTTGCGGCAATTTCAAATTACCCCAAAGTATCAAAATCGACAGTTCAGCGGTTTTTATCCCCCCGATAGACAGGATGATACGTTTATGAGCACTCCTTTGTCCCATGCATATATCATTTCATCAGCCGATACGCAATTAAGGGAAGAAAAGTCCTTGGAGCTTTCCATGGGCCTTCTTTGCGAAAAAGGCGGCAGCAGCCCTTGTATGAAATGCTCTCAATGTAAAAATGCCCTTGGGGGAACAAATCCGGACCTTATCACAATTTCCCGAAAAACCGATGACAAGGGTCGGCAAAGGCGGGAGCTTCTGGTTGACCAAATACGGGAAATGTCGTCAGATTCTTGGGTTCGCCCTCAAGCCGCCGACAAAAAGGTCTATATCATATCCGATGCAGATACTATGAATCAGGCCGCCCAAAATGCGGCACTAAAGCTTCTTGAGGAGCCGGCCGCCTATGCCGTTTTCATTCTTCTGGTCTCCTCTGCCGCCGCTCTTTTACCCACTGTGCGCTCCCGTTGCGTTGAAATAAACCTCCGTGGCGAGGAAAAACGGGAGGAGAACCCCCTTGCCCGTGAATATATCGCCCTTGCCGAAAAAGGCGACAGGGCAGGTCTTTGCTCTTTTTGCTCCCACTGTGAGGAACTTTCATCTCAGGAGCTTTCAGAACTTTTAATTTCAATTCAAATTAGGCTCTGCGATATTATCGCCTTCAGGGAAAAGTCCTCTCTCAATCGGGCTTCAGCCTTTCGGCTTTCTTCTCTTTGCAGGCTTTCTCAAGAATATTTGCGCATGAACGTAGGCGCAAAGCACATTTTGGGGCTTATATGCGTCCAAACAATAGAAACCCCATAAAAACTTTGCCCGCCGGCAAAAACATCCACCAACCACTTGAAACGAGGATACAGTCTTGACAGAAGTTGTAAGTGTAAAATTTAGCAGTCGGGGTAAATCATATTTTTTTGACCCCAATGGCATATCACCCTGCTCGGGCGACAAGCTCATAGTGGAAACCTCTAAAGGGCTGGATATTTGCGAGTGTGCCCTGCCCGCCCACTATGTAAGTGACGAGAGTATAATCTCTCCCCTGCGCCCTGTCATAAGAATAGCAACGGAGGCAGACCTTAAAACAGCCGAGGAAAATAAGCTTCGGGAAAAGGAAGCCTTCGACATATGCAAGAAAAAGATAGCGGAACACGGCCTTGACATGAAACTAGTAGGTGTCGAGTGCGGTTTTGAGGGCAACAAAATCCTGTTTTTCTTCACATCAGACGGCAGGGTTGACTTTCGTGATTTAGTAAAGGATTTGGCCTCTGTTTTCCGCACCCGCATAGAGCTGCGCCAGATAGGCGTTAGGGACGAAACCAAAATGCTCGGCGGCCTTGGCATCTGCGGCAAGCCCTACTGTTGCAGTCAGTTTTTAACGGACTTTCAGCCGGTTTCCACAAAAATGGCTAAAACTCAGTCCATGTCCCTAAATCCCTCAAAAATATCAGGCAGCTGCGGCAGACTCATGTGCTGTCTGCGCTATGAGCAAGAAGCCTATGAGGACCTTATAAAAACCATCCCAAAAAATGGTGCCTTCGTCCAGACCACCGGCGGTTACGGCAATGTTGTCCAAACAAATATACTGCGGCAGAAGGTAAAGGTAAGGCTCGACAGCGAGGGTGAGCAGGAAATAAGGCTCTTTGATGCCGACGAGGTGGCAACAGTCCCCGGCGGCAGGCCAAAGTCTGGTGAGCCTTTGCCTTCCGTCTTAAACTATGTGGCAAAGCCAAAGGAAGAGCCAAAAGCCGAGGATGACCCTTGGGCCGCTCCCGCCCTCTTTGCCGAGGACAGTGAAAACCTTAGTCCCACAGGGGAAAACGCCGCTAACAAAAGGGCAAACACCCCTCGGGAAAAACCTCAAAAGAAAAACGAAGGCCGCCGCAGGCAGAACACAAGGACAAAACCTCAGCCCCCCAAAGGTGAAAAGCTTGTGGCAAAGCCCGTGGCCAAGGTGGCCGCTCCGGCAAAAGATGCATCAGGCTCCGGCGGAAAAGCCGCTCCCTCATCAAAAGGGAATCAAAACAACCATCAAGCTCCCCGTCCCAAAGGGGAGAATAAGCAAAACCCCGCAAAGGGTAAGCGCAGATATTACAGTAAACCAAAGAAAAAAAATCCGGATAATCCGTCATAATTGTCTGAAAGGGCAGAACATTAAAAACCGGCCGCTGTGGGATAAAGTTCCCTTGCGGCCGGTTTTTTGATTAATTAGCTGTTATTCTGCTGAAATCATATAGTAATATACGGGCTGCCCGCCGTTAACAACGCTGACCTCGGCATCGGGCTTTGCCTCTGCAAGCTGGGTTTTTATATCATCGGCATCATCGGCGCTTACGTCCTCGCCATAATAAACGGTTAAAAATTCAGGTTCAATATCATCAAGAGCCTCGGTAAGCCTTCCCATAAGTTCTGAAATGTCACTGCCGCTGCCCAAAAGCGCTCCATCCAATAAAGCCAAATACTCCCCCGACTTTATGGTGTGTCCATCAAAGTCCGAATCTCTGGCCGCATAAGTCACAAGAGCAGTGTGAACATTCTCAATGGATTCTAAGGCCGTTTCTGTAAGCTCATCCTCTGTCTGTGAGTATGTATCCATATTCAGCATGGCAGATACTCCCTGAGGAATGGTTTTTGTCGGTATTACAATAACCTTTTTATCGCTTATGGGTATGCACTGCTCAGCGGCCATAATAATGTTCTTGTTGTTGGGAAAAACAAAAACTGTGGATGCCGGAGTGCTTTCAACAGCCTTTAAAATGTCCTCGGTAGAAGGATTCATGGTCTGGCCGCCGGTAACAATGCTATCAACACCAAGCTCTTTGAAAAGCTCGGCAATGCCCTGCCCTGCACAAACAGCCACAGCGCCGAATTCCTTTTCCGGTTCTGCGGGCTTTGTCTGCTCGCCTTGCATATGGGCCGCTTCGGTAAGGTCAGAGTGTTGCTCACGCATATTTTCTATCTTAACTGTAAGAAGGGCACCATAGCTTAGAGCCTCGGTAAGCACAATGCCGGGGTCGTTTGTGTGAATATGAGTTTTTATAATCTCCTCATCGTCAACAACAACGGCGCTGTCGCCAATATTTTGCAGGAAAACACGCAGCTCGTCCACAGATTTATTGTTGCTCTTGCTGACAATAAACTCCGTGCAGTAGCCAAAGGTAATCTCCCCCGTGTCAAAATCAGAAAAATCCACCGTCTCTGCAATCTCTGTCCCGCTAAGGTCATAGGAATCAGGCGTAACCTCCCCCCGCAGGCAGGAGAGCATAGCTTCAAGGATAATAACATAACCCTTGCCACCGGCATCAACCACTCCGGCCTTTTTAAGAACGGGATTTAAGTTAACAGTATCCGCCAAAGCGTCCTTGGCAGATTCAAGAGCGCAGGATAAAAGCAGCTCAAGGTCGTTGCCGCTTTCGGCAAAATCCACAGCGGCAGCGGCAGCAAGCCTTGACACTGTGAGGATAGTACCCTCGGCAGGCTTCATAACAGCGCTGTAAGCAGACTCCACCCCTTCGGAAAGAGCCTGAGCAAAGTCATAGCAGTCAAACTGTTCCTTGCCCTTCAAAACCTTTGCAACTCCCCTGAAAAGCAGGGAAAGTATAACGCCGGAGTTGCCCCTAGCGCCACGCAGAAGAGCCGAAGCCATGCACTTTGAAACCTCGCCAACGCCGGAAGGGCGGCGGCGGCGAAGTTCTGCCGCCCCCGCACCCATAGTCATGCTCATATTTGTGCCCGTATCCCCATCAGGAACGGGAAAAACGTTCAAATCATTAAGGCTCTGCTTGTTTGTTTCAAGAGCCGCCGCCGCACAAAGCAGCATATCGGTGAATATCACACCATCAATAGTTTCTTTCAAAATTCAAACACCTCCGGGGAGAAATGTGGTGCGCCTCGGCACATTTATGCCGCACCTTCAGCTTATGTGCATAGAGTCAATAAAAACGTCCACATCTTTAACAGGAACTCCTGTGGCCGTTGATACCTTATAGCTGACCTCGCTCATAATGCTCATCGCCAAAACCCTAAGGTTTACGCCGTGATCTACAACGATATGCAGTGATATGGAAATGCTGCCGTCCTCATTAAAATGAACGCTCACGCCCTTGGACATAGATTCCCGCCGCAGTAAATGAACCAGACCGTCTGTTTTTGAGCGAGCGCCCATGCCTTTAACGCCAAAGCAGTTCGTGGCCGCTTCTCCTGCGATATTTGTAAATACCTCGCTGGTTATGCTAATCATACCAAGCTCGTTTTCGATTCTAATCATGATGTCAGCCCCTTTCGATAAAAATAAGTTTGGATAGCCCGAATTGGGGGATTTTTATAAAGCGTTCTTAAGCTTTGCCGAACAGTCTAAAATAAGGCCGTATCTTCCCTAAGCCCGCCGCATATGCCGTAGTAAATAAGACATAAGCATTTATCAGTTTTGCCATATAAGTAATCATTATAACCCTAATCAAGAAAAAGCACAAGGGCTTTTTGTTGTTACAGACGTTGCGCACATTACACACTCCATTTTATATGTTAAGGATAAAAAGCTTGCAATTCATGCAAATAGACTGGTAATTATCATAGTTTACAAGAATTAACTTGCCTGATAAAATAAGCTTCAACAGATATTTTTTGCATTGCGGAATTATATGTATGCCTTTGCTTGATAATACATTAAGAAGCAACCTTCCTCCGCACCGCAAAAGGTGCCTTAAACGTAAAACAACATTACAACATTTAAGGAGATGACAATCATGGCGAGAACGCTGAAAACTATGGACGGCAACACAGCCGCCGCACACGTTTCATATGCCTTTTCGGAGGTAGCGGCAATTTATCCTATAACCCCATCCTCCACCATGGCCGAATATGCTGACAAATGGGCAGCCGGCGGTCAAAAAAATATTTTCGGGCAAAAAGTAAATGTCGTGGAAATGCAGTCGGAGGGCGGAGCTGCAGGTGCTGTTCACGGCAGTCTTACAGCGGGCGCTCTCACAACCACCTACACCGCTTCTCAGGGCCTTTTGCTCATGATTCCCAATATGTATAAAATTGCGGGTGAAATGCTCCCCTCAGTCATCCACGTTTCAGCCAGAACGATAGCCACCCATGCCCTGTCTATCTTCGGTGACCATTCCGACATATACGCCTGCCGTCAAACGGGCTTTGCCATGCTCTGTGCAAACAGCCCTCAAGAGGCCATGGACCTCGGCGCTGTTGCCCATCTTTCCTCAATAAAATCCTCCATACCCTTTGTCCACTTCTTCGATGGCTTCCGCACCTCCCACGAGATGCAGAAAATCGAAGTCTGGGATTATAAAGAGCTTGCCGAAATGGTCGATTACGACAAAATAGACGAGTTCCGTGACAGAGCCAGCAATCCCTACAACCCCGCCCTGCGTGGCACAGCACAAAACGGCGATATTTTCTTTCAGGTTCGTGAGGCGGCAAACAAAAAGTATGAGGCCGTCCCCGAAGTTGTTGAAAATTATATGAACGAGGTAAACGCCCGCATAGGCAGCAACTATAAGCCCTTCAACTACTACGGCGCCCCTGATGCCACCCATGTCATCGTTGCCATGGGCAGTATGTGCGAAGCAGCCGAGGAGGTCGTTGACTACCTTTGCGAAAAGGGTGAAAAGGTCGGCCTTGTTAAGGTTCGCCTATACCGTCCCTTCTCTGTCAAGCATCTTGTTTCCGTCCTACCTAAAACCGTTAAGGCCATCGGAGTTCTCGACCGCACCAAGGAACCAGGTGCTGTGGGCGAGCCTTTGTATGTTGACGTTGTCTCTGCCCTTTCAGATACGGAGTTTTCCAATGTCCCCGTCTATGGCGGCCGCTATGGCCTGTCCTCTAAGGACGTAACCCCCGGCTCCATCATCTCGGCCTATCGCAACATCCAGTCTGAAGCTCCTGTAAAAAGCTTCACCATCGGCATAGTAGATGATGTGACAAACCGCTCCATCCCCATAACAGAAAATCCGGACACAACCCCCAAAGATGTCATTTCTTGCAAATTCTGGGGTCTCGGCTCCGACGGAACCGTAGGTGCCAACAAAAACTCTATCAAAATAATCGGTGACCACACCGACCTCAAGGCTCAGGCATACTTCCAGTATGACTCCAAAAAGTCCGGCGGCATAACCATAAGCCACCTGCGCTTTGGAAAAAGCCCCATAAAGTCCACCTATTATGTATCAAAGGCCGACTTTGTGGCCTGTCATAACCCCTCATATCTCAGCAAATATGACATGGCACAGGATGTAAAGTCTGGTGGAGCCTTCCTTATAAACTGTCCTTACGACATTGACGAGCTGTCCGAGCATATGCCCGCTGCCGCAAAGAAATACATTGCCGAAAACAATGTGCGTGTCTACGTGGTTGATGCTATCAAAATAGCAAGGGAAATCGGCCTTGGAAATCGCACCAACGCCATTTTGCAGGCAGCCTTCTTCAAGCTTGCAAAGATACTTCCCGAAGCAGATGCTATAACTTATATGAAGGAAGCCATACGCACAACCTACGGCCGCAAGGGTGAAAAAATTGTTGACATGAATAACCATGCGATAGATGCAGGTATCCAGCAGGTTCGTGAGCTTACAATTCCTGCCTCTTGGGCCAATCCTTCTCCCGACGCTGCTGCCCGTCCTTTAGAGGGCGGTCTTGAACACGCTCGTGACTATGTAGACAATATCCTTGCTCCTGTAAACTCCATGCGTGGTGACAGCCTTCCCGTTTCCACCTTTTTGGATTATGCCACAGGCATAGTTCCAAACGGAACCTCCGCCTTTGAAAAGCGTGGAATAGCAGTAGAGGTTCCCACTTGGATAGCTGAAAACTGCATCCAGTGCAACCAGTGTGCCTATGTCTGTCCCCACGCTGTAATCCGCCCCTTCGTCTTTGATAAAAAAGAGCTTGAAGGCGCCCCTGAAGGCACTGTTGCAGTTCAGATGAAGGGCAAGGGCTGTGAAGATTACCAGTTTGCCATTATCCCCAGTGTTCTTGACTGCACAGGTTGCTCCTCCTGCGTAAATGTCTGCCCCGCCAAGGATAAGGCTCTAAAGATGAGTCCTTTGGAGGAAAAGGTTTCCGAGCAGGAAATCTATAACTACGCTTACAAGAACGTCTCTGAAAAAACCCTTCCCTTTGCAGAGACAACTGTCAAGGGCAGCCAGTTTAACACCCCCCTGCTAGAGTTCTCCGGTGCCTGCGCCGGCTGCGGCGAAACACCTTACGCAAAGCTCATAACCCAGCTTTACGGCGACAGGATGTATATAGCAAACGCCACCGGCTGCACCTCCATCTGGGGCGGCAGTGCTCCCAGCTACCCCTACACGAAAAACAGCAAGGGACGAGGCCCCGCTTGGGCAAACTCCCTGTTTGAAGACAATGCCGAGTTCGGCTTTGGTATGTTGCAAGCTGTTAAACAGCGTGGCGAGCTTGTTGCCGCTCAGGTTAAAACAGCCGCACTGCATCCGGATTCACCAGACTACCTCAAAAATGCCGCAAACGCTTGGTTGGAAGCCAGAAATGACGCTGTCGCCTCTAAAAAGACAGCCGAGGAGCTTGAAGCTGCCATCCTAAGAAATCTGGAAGGTTGCGGCGGAACCTGCATCGGCTTTGACTTCCTCACAAAACTATACAAAAACCGTGATATGTTCGTAAAGCCCTCCTTCTGGGTATTCGGCGGCGACGGCTGGGCCTACGATATTGGTTTCGGCGGTCTGGACCATGTTCTTGCCTCAGGCGAGAACATCAACGTCATGGTATTTGACACCGAGGTATACTCAAACACCGGCGGGCAGGCTTCAAAGGCAACTCCCACAGGTGCCGTTGCTCAGTTTGCCGCCGCAGGTAAGGCGATAAAGAAGAAGGATTTGGCACAGATTGCCATGTCCTACGGTTATATCTATGTTGCCCAGATTTCCATGGGTGCAAGTTATCAGCAAACCTTAAACGCCATAATCGAAGCAGAAAGCTATGACGGCCCCTCCCTCATCATTGCCTACGCCCCCTGCATAAACCACGGCAACAAAAACGGCATGGGCAAATCCATTGCAACTGAAAAGCAGGCGGTGGAAAGCGGCTATTGGAATATGCTGCGCTTCGACCCCAGAAAAGAGCATCCCCTCACAGTAGACAGCAAGGCCCCCACCAGCAGCTACCAAGACTTTATAAACAGCGAGGTGCGCTACACCTCCTTAAAGCTCAGCTTCCCCGAAAGAGCCGACGAGCTGTTTAAAAAAGCAGAGGAGCAGGCCAAGGAAAGATACGAGGGACTTTTAAGGCAGCAGGAAGCACAGAAAACAAAGCCTGCTGAATAAGGCAAAGCTTCAAAAAGACCATCCTTCGGGATAAAAACCAATAAAGCGGCTCCGGCATAAAACCGGAGCCGCTTTTATATTAATCTTAAATAATCAGACGTTGTGCAAAATCATGTTTTCATTTGCAAAACTCTTTTTTGTGCATTTCACTTTTCATCTCATACATCCGTGCATCAGCCATCCTGAACACTCCCTCCCAGCAGGGGTTTTTCATTTCATCGCTTCTGGCAATACCATAGGCCGCACTCAGGGAAAGACCGATTTCCTCAGACTTCTTTACGATGCATTTTTCATAATTATCCATATCAATTTTCAGTTTAGCCTTATCTGCATACGGAAGGATAAGGGCAAACTCATCCCCTCCAATACGGCATATAGCCGGACTTAAGGGAAAGCAGGCGGTAAGAGCGTCGGCAAAGCCACAAAGCAGGGCATCTCCCGCCTTATGTCCCAAGCTGTCGTTTACTCTTTTTAAATAATTAAGGTCAAATATAATAAAAGTAAAATCCACCTCATTCAAAATCAGGCTTTTAACAACATCCTCACATCTGGCCCTGTTTCCAAGGGATGTAAGAGCGTCCGTAAAGGCTAAATGCTTAAAGACGAGCTTTTCATTTCTCTCATTTACAAATTCGCTGATATAATTGGGTATCGACATAAGCAGAGTCACAACAAAAAACATCATGCCATAATGAGAGGCAAGAATGGGCGAGGCAGATAAAGATGTGTTTACAAAATAGTAATACAATCCGGCATCTATGAGCACAAAAAACACAAGACCTATAAGCGCCATCAGAAGGTACATCTCTGTGCCACTTCTTTTTTTCCTTCTTATTTTGTAAATGGACATAAGGGCAATTAGAACTAAAACTAATGTTCCGACAACATGGATAAAAGGAAGCGTCTCGGGATAATCTCTAATAT
>JAAYFX010000033.1 GCA_012728025.1 Clostridiales bacterium | reverse complement strand
CGCCTCGTGCTGAGTTTAATAGAAAGCAAAAGGAGAGAAGCAATCTCATGAGTAAAATTGTAACAAAGGCTTGTGTTATCGGCTCCGGCGTTATGGGTGCAAATATTGCAGCCTTACTGGCGAGCGTTGGAATGCAGGTTACACTGCTGGACATCGTTCCCTTTAACGGTCTTAACGAGAAGGAAAAGGCAGCCGGTCTTACAGAGGATAGCCTCGAGTTCCGCAACCGTCTTGTAAACGACGCAGTTGTAAAACTCAAGAGGGACAAGCAGATGCCCCTTTTGAGCAAGAGCGCTCTTAAAAATATCCGTGTTGGCAACACCACCGACCACCTTAACCTTATGGAGGACGCAGACTGGATTATCGAAGTTGTTGTTGAGCGCCTCGATATTAAGAAGGTAGTTCTTAAGCAGATTGAAGCACACGCAAAACCCGATGCCATTATTTCATCCAACACCTCCGGTGTTTCCATCACACAAATTGTTGAAGATATGAATGATGACTTCAAGGCTCGTTTCATGGGCACACACTTCTTCAACCCCCCCCGTTGGATGGGTCTGTTCGAAATGATTCCCACCCAGTGGACCTCCAAGGAAACCTTCGATACCATGGAGTATGTCGGCGGAACAATTCTTGGCAAGACCTGCGTTTATGCCAAGGATACCCCGAACTTCATCGGCAACCGCATCGGCTGCTACGGCGCCGCTCAGGTTATGCAGCTTACCGAGAAGTATGACTACGACTTTGCTACCGTAGACTACATCACAGGACCCGTCATGGGCCACCCCAAAACCGCCACTTTCGGCACCGGCGACATGGTCGGCATGGACATCATTGCAAACGTTTCCAAGAACGTTATCGATTCCTCCAAGGATGAGAAGGAAATTGCTGAATACACCATGCCTAAGTATGTCATCGGTCTTATGGAAAAAGGCTGGCTGGGCAACAAGACCAAGCAGGGCTTCTTTAAGAAGGACGTTATTGACGGCAAGAGAGTTAAGTATCAGTATAACTACAAGACCGACGAATATGAGCTTATCGAAGGCAGACCTTCTCTCGACACCGTAAAGGCCGCTTTAAAGTCCGACAACAAGTATGAAGCCATGGCATACGGCGAAGAAAAAGAATGCAAGTTCTATTGGGACTGCATAAAGGGCATCTCCCTTTACAGTGCAAAGCTCGTTCCCGAAATTGCAGACGATTTCCGCGAGATTGACAAGGCCATCCGCACCGGATACAACTGGGAAGAAGGCCCCTTCCAAGTATGGGACAAAATCGGCGTTCGCCGCTCAGTAGAGCGTATGCAGGCCGAAGGCGAAACTGTTCCCCAGTGGGTTCTTGATATGCTGGCAAAGGGTCAGGAGACCTTCTACACAGCAGAAGATGCAAAGTTCCCCTACATCAAAATCAGCGAGACAACAGTAGTCGAGGAAAACGACGACTGCACCATCCGTGACATTGGCGACGGCGTATTGGGCCTTGAGCTGCACTGCACCGGAAACGCCATTGGTCCCCGTGTTGGCGAAATGGTCTCCAAGGCCATGGAAAGAATGGACAAGGAAGACTGGAAGGGCATGGTCATCGGAAACGACGGCAAGATGTTCTCCGCAGGCGCAGACCTTCTCACCATCTGGCAGATGGGTACCGATAAGGAATTCAAGGAGCTTGAAGAGCTTATCCGCACCTTGCAGGCTGCTACAGGCGCTATGAGATATTCCAAGAAGCCCATCGTTGCGGCTCCCTTCGGTCAGACCCTCGGCGGCGGCTGCGAAATGATGATGCACTGCCCCAACGCAGTTGCTTTCTCTGAGACATACTCCGGCCTTGTTGAAGTCGGTGTTGGTCTTATTCCTGCCGGCGGCGGCAGCACAGAGCTTACACGCCGTCTCATGGACCGTTGCTTCGGTGATGCCAAGAACGACCGCTACAACGCAATCGCAACGGCTTTCCAGTATGTTGCCACCGCAAAGGTCAATATGTCTGCTAACGAAGCTATCGACAACGGCTTCCTGAACAAGGGAACCCTTGTTGCCATGTCCCGCGACAACCTTATCGACCTTGCCAAGCGTGAGGTTCTGACCCTCTCTGACAGGGGCTATATGCCTCCCGTTAAGCAGATGGTTAAGGTTACCGGCGAATATGGCTATGGTATGCTTCTTGCCGGTATCGAAATGGCACGAGGCAGCGGCCAGATGTCCGAGCACGACGAGTACATCAGCAAGTTCATCGCAAAGGCCATCACCGGCGGCGATGTTCCCTATGGCACCGAGATGTCCGTTGAACAGCTCCACGACATTGAATGCGAGGGCTTCCTTGCACTTGCTGGCACCGAAAAGACTCAGGATCGTATTATGCATATGCTGTCTAACGGCAAGCCGCTGCGTAACTAAGGAGGAGAAATAACAATGAGTGAAATCAGAGAAGCTGTAATAGTAGCATACGGACGCAGTGCTATCGGCAGAGCAAAGCGCGGTACGCTGAAGGACACAAGACCTGAAGCTTATGCATCTCAGGTTCTTAAGGGTGTTCTTGCAAAAGTCCCCCAGCTTGACCCCAAAGACATTGACGACGTTATCCTCGGCTGCGCTTTTCAGGAAGCAGAGCAGGGAAATAACGTTGCCCGTTATATCATGCTTAAGGCCGGAATTCCTGAGGAAGTTCCCGCCCAGACCGTAAACCGTTTCTGCTCCTCCGGCCTTCAGGCCATTGCCATGGGCGCAAACGCCATTATGGCAGGACAGGCAGACGTTATCCTCGCCGGCGGCGTTGAGACAATGTCCATGATAGCCATGGGCGGCGGCCTTGCTACCACCGAGGTAGGTCTTATGACCGAAAACCCCAAGGCATACACTCAGATGGGTATTACCGCTGAAAACGTTGCCAAAAGGTTTGAACTCAGCCGTGAAGAGCAGGATAAGTACGGCATGATGAGCCACAACCGTGCCGAAGCCGCTCAGAAGGCTGGCAAGTTTGCTGACGAAATCATCCCTGTTGACGCTGTAAAAACCAGAATAAACAAGGACGGCAAGGTTGAAAAGTACACCGAAACCTTTAACACCGACGAGGGCATCCGTTACGGGCTTAACATGGAAACCATGCAGAAGCTTCGTCCCGCCTTCATCCCCAAAGTCGGAACAGTTACCGCCGGTAACGCTTCCCAGATGAACGACGCTGCTGCTGCTGTTGTCGTCATGAGCCGTGAAAAGGCCGAAGAGCTGGGACTTAAGCCCATTGCAAAGTTCGTCAGCTATGCTGTTGCCGGCTGCGAGCCTGAGTACATGGGACTCGGCCCCATCCATGCCATCCCCAAGGCACTTAAGATTGCAGGTCTCACCAAGGATGACATCGACGTTTACGAGCTTAACGAAGCCTTTGCTTCTCAGGCTCTTGCCTGCGTCAAAGAGCTTGGCCTTGAAGACCGTATGGACGACGTTAACCCCTTAGGCGGCGGCATTGCTCTTGGTCACCCCCTAGGCTGCACAGGTGCTTTCCTGACCTGCAAGCTCCTTTCCGAGCTTAAGCGTCGTGGCAAGAAGCACGGTGTTGTCTCCATGTGCATCGGTGGCGGTATGGGTGCTGCTGGTGTCTTTGAGATGTGCGACTAATTCATACTTGCTCTAAATTCTCATAATATATAACACACAAAAATCCCGCACCTTCCAAAGAAGGTGCGGGATTTCTTAACCAAAATAAAATTCCTTGTCTTATATGGCAATAGGATATATAATAAAGAAACCTGTCACTTAAAACTCCGACGGGCAAAGCCCCCATAGAGAGGAAGAACACAATGAGCAGGGCAGACAACATTTTTATACAAAATTGCAGAGAAATTCTTAAGGAGGGCGTTTGGGACAGGGAGCAAGAGGTAAGACCCCGCTGGGAGGACGGCGAAAAGGCTCATACGATTAAAAAATTCGGCATAGTCAACCGCTATGACCTTTCAAAGGAATTTCCCATACTCACCCTCCGTCGGACTTTTTTAAAGTCCGCTGTGGATGAGCTTTTATGGATATGGCAGGCGAAAAGCAATAATGTAAAAGAGCTTAAAACCCGTGTCTGGGACCAGTGGGCAAACGAAGAAGGCTCCATCGGCAAAGCCTATGGCTACCAACTGGGGATAAAACATCACTATCCCGAGGGGGATATGGACCAAGTGGACAAGGTTCTTTATGACCTTAAACACAACCCATACTCAAGACGGATTATGACTAATATATACAACTTCTCAGACCTTTCAGAAATGGCTCTTTACCCCTGCGCCTACTCAATGACCTTTAACGTTTCGGGCAATAGGCTTAACGCTGTGTTAAACCAGCGCTCTCAGGATATGCTGACGGCCAACAACTGGAACGTTTGTCAATACGCTGTGCTGACTATGATGTTTGCTCAGGTGTCAAAGCTAGAGCCGGGGGAGCTTTTGCATATCATTGCCGATGCCCATATATACGACAGGCATGTGCCCATAGTTGAAAAGCTCATAGCAGGTGAAACTCATCCGGCACCGAAGTTTATTTTAGACAGCAGTGTAGATGATTTTTATAAATTTAACCGAGACAGCTTTAAGCTGGAGGCTTACGAATATAACGAGTTTACAGATAAGATACCTGTGGCAATCTAAGATGAAGCCTTGGAAAACAGCTTAAGTCTATAAGCTTCAGGCCGGTATTTGCTAGGTAAACAAATATAAGGAGGATACCATGCAGGCAATCGTCGCTGTAAGTGAAAACTGGGGGATAGGTAAGGATAATGACCTTTTATTTTCCATACCTGAGGATAAAAGGTATTTTAGGGATATGACCCTTGGTAAAGTTGTCATAATGGGACGCAAAACCTTGGAGTCTTTGCCGGAGGGGAAGCCCCTTAAAGGCAGGCGCAATATAGTTATAAGCGGCAGGCAGGGCTATGTGGCAGAAGGGGCTGAAACTGTTACATCGCCTGTGCAGGCGGCAGAGCTTGTGGCGGGGATTCCTTCAGAGGAAGTATTCGTTGTAGGCGGAGGCGAGGTTTACAGGGCCATGCTTCCTTTTTGTGAAAGAGCCCTTGTTACAAAAGTTTTTTCCTCACCGGAGGCAGACAGGTTTTTTCCAGACCTTGACAACACCGAAGGCTGGAGCCTTGTAAGCCAAAGCAAAGAAAGAGAATACGAGGGTCTGAGATACGTTTTTTGCGAATACAAAAGGAAGTAATTCAAACAAAATCCTGTCTCGGATTTATTAAATACTGATTATTATTACTATTGACATACATGGAGAAACCTTGTATAGTTTACCTGTGCTTTTGCACACTAAATTATGACTGTGAAAAACGTTGATGAGGACAGGGAAAAGCGTTTGCCGCTTTCAGAGAGCTGCCGGAGGGTGCAAGGCAGCAGCGGTTGCTTATTTCGTATCACCTCGGAGTTGTGGGCCGAAACGGGATTTCTCCTGAAAGTAAGCTCCATCGGGTCCCTCCCGTTATAGGGGCAGACGCTTTATGGCGTCTTTGAGGGGCTCGTTTTGAGCAATTTAGAGTGGTACCGCGGAACTTTTTTTAAAGCTTCGTCTCTTTCGGAGACGGGGCTTTTTTGTTTTCCATAGTATTATACGGCAAAGCTAAGAAGGCTTGCCGCCATGTTTTGACCACCTGCTTATAAAAATGTGGGGCGGCAAATATAACTCAGAGAAGGAATGATTTTATGCTTAGTCTGGATAAGATTTATCATGCTGCGTTTTCCATGAAAAACGTTATCCGACGCACAGACCTTATTTATGCGCCGAATATCCCCACCGAGGGGGAAGTATACCTTAAAACCGAAAATCTGCAAACAACAGGTTCTTTTAAGGTTCGAGGGGCATATTACAAAATAAGCCAGCTTTCCCAAGAGGAAAAGCAAAAAGGTGTTATAGCCTGCAGTGCAGGAAACCATGCTCAGGGAGTGGCAAGGGCAGCAACCATGGAGGGCATTTCCTCTAAAATATGCCTGCCGGACAGTGCGCCCATAAGCAAAATTGAAGCCACAAAGCGCTATGGTGCCCAAGTGGTTTTGGTTAACGGCGTGTACGACGACGCTTACAAAAAAGCTCGGGAGCTGGAGGAAAAAGAGGGCAGGGTGTTTATCCACCCCTTTGACGACGAGGACGTAATAGCAGGTCAGGGCACCATAGGCTTAGAGCTTTTAGAGCAGCTTCCGGATATTGATGCTGTTATAGTCCCCATTGGCGGCGGAGGGCTTATTTCCGGCCTTGCCTATGCTGTTAAGAGCCTTAAGCCCCAGTGCAAGGTATACGGGGTTCAGGTTTCCGGAGCGCCTTGTATGCTTAATTCTCTGGAGCATGGGCTTATCGAGGAGTTGGAATGTGTTTCCACCTTCGCCGATGGTATCGCTGTGAAAAGACCGGGGGACAACACCTTTGGAATTGTCAGCCGTTATGTGGACGAGGTGGTAACTGTAACAGATGATGAGGTTGCAACAGCGGTTTTAACCCTTATTGAGCAGCAGAAGCTTATCGCCGAGGGGGCGGGGGCAGTTTCTGTGGCGGCGGCCATGTTTGGCAAGGTGGACATAAAAGGCAAAAAGGCTGTGTGCCTTGTCTCCGGCGGGAATATAGACGTAAATATTTTAAGTCGTGTTATAAATCGTGGCCTTTTAAAATCCGGAAGGTTTGTAAATTTGGTCATAGCCCTTACCGATAAACCGGGGCAACTGGAGCTGGTTTCAAAAACTATTGCGAAAAAGGGCGGCAACGTGGTATCCGTCCAGTATAATCGCAGTGACGAAAACATGGCAATAAACTCCTGCTTTTTGTCTTTGCAGGTGGAGACTCGTGATTTTGAACAGATTACCGAAATAAAAAATGAGCTTAACTCTATTGGCCTGAGGGTAATAAGCTGATTTTCTGATGAATAAAAGACAATAAAACTAAAAAGGCAAAAGAAAAACCCAGTCTATATGACTGGGTTTTTTAAAACTTTTAAAAATATAGGGAGAAGAAACATTAAAAACCATAGTTTTGGATTTTATTGCTTAGGAACAACTGAAGGCTGGGGTTTTGGCTCGGGTTTTGAAACGCCGCTTGCCGGAACCTCCTCGTCCAGCACAACGTCGACCTCGAGGTATTCGCCGGAACGGTAGATGGTGAGGGTGACAGTGTCTCCGGCGTTATATTTTTTCTTTTGACTGGTTAGAGCGGAGGAGCTTTTCACCTCAAAGCCGTCTATGGCGGTTATAATATCACCCACTGCCAGCCCCGCATTTTCGCTGCAGCTTCCAGAGTTGATAGAGTAGATATATGCCCCCTCAACCATATTAAAATACTGAGCGATAGATTGCTCCACAGTGGTTGCTATAATGCCGAAGCTGGGCTTGCCGCTGACATAGCCCTTTTCGGTCAACTCGTTTACAATGGATGCCACATCGTTTATGGGTATTGCAAAACCAAGACCCTCAACACCTGTGGAGGTATATTTTGCTGTTACAATTCCTATGACCTCACCCCGAACATTATAGACAGGCCCGCCGGAGTTGCCCTGATTTACAGCGGCGTCAATTTGGAACATATTGTTTGTTATGGTGGCACCGGTGTTGCTGTTGGATGTTGTAATTTCCCTATCCAAGGCGCTTACCATGCCGCTGGTCATAGTGAAGGAAAGTTCCCCCAAGGGATTTCCAATGGCGTATACCGTTTCACCTACCTGCATATTGCCGCTGTTTCCAAGGGTGGCGGCAGATAGACCTTTGGCGTCTATCTTAAGGACGGCAATGTCGTTTTGCTCCTCTGTGCCTATGATTTTTGCCTTATAACTCTCGCCGCTGTATAAGACAACGGAAATATCATAGCCACCTTTTTGAGCTTCTTCAATTACATGGTAATTGGTTACTATATAGCCATCTTCTGTGGCGATAAAACCAGAGCCGGAGACAGGCATGGAGGTCTGCATACCGAAATAGTTTGTGTAAGTTATCTCCGTTGTGATGGCAACAGCCTGCATACAGCCAAGACTGTATATCTCCGAACCGCTTAAAATAGAGCCTGTGACCACAGGGGCAGCTGTGGGGGCTTGCTCCACAGGGGCGGCCGTTACCACAACCTGCCCTTGGGAAACGGCATCAGAGCCGCTGTTTTGGCTGGAATCCAGCCAAGAAACTATGGCGCCGCCGCCCAGACCGCCTAAAAGGGCACAAATCAGCAAGGCGCAAATTAGCTGAACCATACCTATATTTTTATTCGCTTTTTTTTCCTTTTCCTTTTTAGCCGCTGGGGGCTTTTGAGGCGGGGTATAATAGCTTCTGGGAGCCTCGGGGCCTTCACCACTGGGGGCATAGCTTGCGTCCATATATGAATGATGGGGTATGTCCTCTTTCGTATAGCGGTATTCCGAGCTTTGAGGGGACGCACTCCTTCCTGCTTCTATGCCGCTTATATTGTCATTGCTTTTATCGTTCATGGTAAAACCTCCCCATATAATTTATATTAACCGGATATAGTTTTCTTTATGTCTAAGTTTAGTATGTATTTGTTACAACTGAATGAACAAATACAAAAAAATTTTTTAACAACAGCAATAAGGGGCTCTTTCTGCTTATAACTATGTTTATGTTTACAAAAACTCATTTCACCTATATAATAATATAGTCAGGCTTTTGAACACATTTCGCCTTTAGACAGGGGCAGGGGAAAGGCGGTTGGGCAAATGGAAAGGAGCTTTGGCAGCGTTTTGGCGGAGCTTCGTCGGGAAAGAAAGCTTAGCCAAAGAAAGCTTTCCGCAGACCTTAACATCAGTCAAGCACTGCTTTCCCACTATGAAAACGGCAGCCGTGAGCCGGGGCTTGCCTTTGTTAAAAGAGCCTGCACATACTTTGGGGTTTCGGCGGATTTTCTTCTTGGCATATCGCCGGAAAAAGGCGAACATTCTGCCCATACCAAACAGGAGCTTCCATGGCTTAAGGAGCTTTCACAGCTTTTGGAGGAAGGCGGAAATATGGCCGCCAAGGATGCCGCCGAGGCATATTTGGAAGCAGGTGCAAAGCGGCTGTGCGGATATATAACTAAGAAGGACGAGGTGGCTTTTTTCGCCCACACCACATGGGAAATGGCCGAGGCAGAGCTTTCCCTTCTTCACGCCCTATCCCCAGATGAAAACAATAAAAACAAAGCATAAGGCAGAAAGCCTTTGTTTTTTAAAGGTCAGGCTTTTTAAAGGTCAGGTATTAATAAAAGAATATATCGGATGCCATTTGCCATGATACAATAATTTATACCCTGACTGCAATATAATCTTTCACAATCGGAGTAAAAATATGACAGAACAAAGCAAAATAAGAAACTTTTCCATTATCGCACACATAGACCACGGTAAATCAACCTTGGCTGACCGCCTCCTTGAAAAATGCGGCGCTGTCAGCAGCCGTGACATGGAGTCCCAACTTCTTGACAATATGGAGCTTGAAAAGGAGCGGGGGATAACCATAAAGGCCCGTGCCGTCGGCCTTTCATACAAGGCTCAAGACGGGCAGGATTACACCCTTAACCTTATAGACACCCCCGGCCATGTTGACTTCAACTATGAGGTCAGCCGCTCTCTTGCCGCCTGTGAGGGGGCGCTTTTAGTGGTGGATGCCTCTCAGGGCGTTGAGGCTCAGACCTTGGCAAACACCTATTTGGCAATGGGGCACGACCTTGAAATTTTGCCGGTTATAAACAAAATTGACCTTGTGGCGGCGGACCCTGCCCGAACAAAGGCGGAGATTGAGGACATTATCGGCATCTCGGCAGAGGAAGCACCGGAGATTTCTGCCAAGCAGGGCTTAAACATCGAGGCTGTTTTAGAGGACATTGTAAAAAATGTTCCCCCTCCTTCCGGTGACCCTGAAGCACCCTTAAAGGCTCTTATTTTCGACAGTCAGTATGACGCTTTTCGTGGGGTCATCGTATATATACGGGTAATAGACGGTGTTATCCGTCGTGACATGGAGATAAAGCTTATGTCCACCGGAGCGGACTATAAGATTTTGGAATTGGGCCATCTGCGCCCTCTGGGTTTAGAGACGGGGGACGAGCTTTCCGCCGGAGACGTTGGCTACTTTACCGCCAGCATAAAAAACGTGGCGGACACTCAGGTGGGCGACACTGTAACCGGACTTAACAGACCTGCCGACGAACCTCTTCCGGGCTATGCCCCCTCCAGACCCATGGTATACTGCGGAGTTTACACCGAGGATGGTTCAAGATACCCCGACCTTCGGGAGGCTTTGGAAAAGCTTAAGCTTAATGATGCATCCCTAAGCTTTGAGCCGGAATCCTCTGTGGCTTTGGGCTTCGGTTTTCGTTGCGGCTTTTTGGGTATGCTGCATCTGGAGATTGTTCAGGAGCGTTTAGAGCGGGAATTTGACTTAGACCTTGTAACAACCCTGCCCTCGGTCATCTATGACGTTACAAAAACAGACGGCACTGTGGTTCGGGTGGATAACCCCCACAACTATCCGGATATTGTAACAATAGCCGAGGCATCAGAGCCTTATGTCAAGGTGACCATCATAACACCTTTGGAATTTGTCGGGAATATTATGCCCCTTTGTCAAGACAGGCGGGGGGAATATAAGGATATGCAGTATTTAGATTCCCGCCTTGTGGAGCTGCATTATGATATGCCGCTAAACGAGATTATCTATGACTTTTTTGATACCCTCAAGGCCAGAACAAAGGGATATGCCTCCTTGGATTATGAGCTTTCCCACTATCAGCCCTCAGAGCTTGTGAAGGTTGACCTATTGCTCAACGGCGACAAGGTGGACGCTTTAAGCTTTATTGCCCATAAGGATAAGGCTTATGAAAGAGCCAGAAAACTATGTGAAAAGCTTAAAGATAACATTCCCCGCCAGCTTTTCGAAATTCCCATACAGGCGGCAATAGGGGGCAAGATAATCGCCCGTGAAACGGTTCGTGCCATGCGTAAAGACGTTTTGGCAAAGTGCTACGGCGGCGATATATCACGAAAGAAAAAGCTGCTGGATAAGCAAAAGGAAGGAAAAAAGAAGATGCGTCAGTTGGGCAGTGTTTCCATACCCACAGAGGCATTCCTTGCAGTTTTGAAGCTTGACGAATAATTTTCCCGCGGCTAGGCTCTTTATGCGCCAAAGCCATGAGTTTAACTGGGATGTGTTTTTTTGCGGCATGAATATTATATGAAAAAGGCCCTGTGCCTTGCCGAAACCGCCGCCGAAAAAGGCGAGGTTCCCGTGGGCTGTATCATAACTGATGAAAAGGGCAGGGTAATAGGCAGGGGACATAACACTCGTGAGGAGAAAAAAAGCGCCCTTGGTCATGCGGAAATATCTGCCATTGATGAGGCCTGTAAAGCGATGGGGGACTGGCGGCTTTCCGACTGCACAATTTATGTGACCTTGGAGCCTTGCCCCATGTGCGCCGGTGCCATCATAAACGCAAGGATACCAAGGGTGGTTTTCGGTGCAAGGGAGGAAAACCTTGGCTCCTGCGGCAGTGTTATAGACCTTTTTTCCGAGCGCTATGGCCACAGACCTGCCGTTTATGCCGGAGTTTTAGAGGATGAATGCGCAGCCCTTATGAGAAAGTTTTTTAAAAATAGGCGAGAGACAATATAATAAAAACCCCCGTCGTTTCATTAAGAAACGGCGGGGGTTTTTTATAAAACGGCTAGGTTTTCACAGTGCCGTCGCTGTTAAACAGGGGGAGCTTTGCAAGATAAAGCACATCGTCACGGTCAGCGGCGCTGCCCTCGGCCAGAACAAACATCCTTCCGGCTACAATGCCGCCGGCTTTTTCCACAAGCTTCTCCATAGCATTGAGAGACTGACCGGTGGAGATAACATCATCTATTATGAGCATACGCTTGTCCCGAATTTCCTCTGCGTCCAAGGCGTCTAGATAAAGGTGTTGAACTCCTTCTGTGGAGATGGACTGCACCTCCACCTGAAACACCTCCGTCATATAAAGCTTTGGTGATTTTCTTGCGAGAAAATACTTGTTGTCACCGCTTTGACGGGTCATCTCATAGAGAAGAGGGATGCTTTTTGCTTCGGGGGCTATTATGTAGTCATAGTCTGGTGCGATTTTTAGCATTTCGGCGGCGCAGTGGACTGTAAGCTCAACGTCGCCAAAGATAATGAATGCGCCGATATAAACATCGTCGGAAACGCGGCAAATTGGAAGCTCACGTTTTAGGCCGGCTATGTCCATCTCGTAGGTTTGCATTAAGTGTCTCCTCCTAAAAATTTATAAAACCTTGTTGCGGCGGGACTTTTCCCGACCGCAAATGAGCGGGACTGTAATATTCTGCTTATTTTACATCATCAAATATTAAAATGCAATATGGCCGGATGAAAAGCAAGGCTTTTTCAGCAAACATCTCAAATAAGCCCCTATTTTTTAAAGTATTCCACAATGACAGGCAGACCCTCAAGATAGCGCCTTGCCATGTCAAGAGCGCAGCTTGAGGCAAAGTTTCGCACTCGTGACCTGCCAAAACCTCCGCTTAACTGGGTGATATAGGTTTCGCTTTCCGTTGCGAGGGCGACAAAAACCGTACCCACAGGATGAGAGCCGTCTCCTTCGGGGCCTGCAAGACCTGTGGTAGAAAGAGCAATATCAGCCCCGAAAAGCTCTCTTGCACACTCAGCCATTTCCATTGCAGTTTCAATGCTTACAACGCCATGGGCGGCAATGGTGGAGGGGTCTACTCCCAGCACCTTTATCTTACTTTCTTCGGAATATGTGACTGCCCCGCCTAAAAAAACCTCTGAAGCACCTTTAAGGTCGGTTATGCGTTTTGCTATCATGCCGCCGGTGCAGCTTTCCGCTGTGCAAAGCTTCATAGAGCCTTCTTTAAGTCTTTCAAGAACAACCTGCTCAAGGCTTTCAGCATCAATGCCATAGATAACATCCCCAAGCTCGGCCTTAAGTCTTTCCACCACAGGCAGGGTTAGTGCCTCGGCTTCGGCGGCAGTTTTTGCCTTTGCCGTAACCCGCAGCATAAGCTCGCCCTCCTTGGCATAGGGGGCCAATGTGGGGTTTGTAAGTTCGCTCATCATGGGGCGCAGCTGCTGCTCAACACTGCTTTCCCCCCTGCCCACTATATGCAGGTTGCGGGAGAATATAACATCGTCGGAAAGAGCACGAAGATAAGGCTCGGCGCAGGTTTTAAACATGGCGTTACACTCACGGGGAGGGCCGGGCAACATGATAACATGAACTCCGTCACTTTCAAAGGCGCAGCCGGGGGCGGTTCCCCATTCGTTGTGAAAAATTGTGCAGCCCTCGGGAAGATAAGCCTGCTGGAGGTTATTTTCCGTCATGCTGTTTGTACCTATGGTTTCCCTAAAATAGCGGCGCATTTCCTCGGCAAGCTCCTCGTGGAAAATAAGCTCCAAGCCGAAGGCAGAGGCCAACACCTGCTTTGTAAGGTCATCACAGGTGGGACCAAGGCCGCCGGTGGTTATGATAATATCCGCACGATTTCTGGCAATGGAAACGGCGCTTTTAAGCCTTTCGGGGTTATCCCCAACAACGGTGTGGTAAAAAACATTTATCCCCAGCTCCGAGAGGTAAACGGAAATATCCTTAGCGTCGGTGTTTGTAGTGTTTCCAAGTAAAAGCTCCGTTCCAACGGAGAGTATTTCGGCGGACAGCGGATTTTTCATAAATGTGCATCCTTTCGTTTTACGGCTTATATAAGCTAAAGTGCCAAAAAGCAATTAAAATCTCTTAAATGTCCAGCCGCAGCCTTTCGATTCCGGCAATGGCCTCAGCCTCCAAAGCTTCTACATCCAGAACCTTTTCCACCTCCAGAACCTCCTCAAGCTTTGGCTTTGTTCGGGGGTGGCGGGGGGTGAAAACAGTGCAGCAGTCCTCATAGGGGAGGATGGAAGTTTCGAAGGTGCCGATTTTTCGGGCAAGGGAGATTATGTCGGATTTGTCCATGCCGATAAGGGGGCGCAAAACGGGAAGGGACAAAGGCTCTTCCGTTACCCGCAGGGCCTCCATGGTTTGACTTGCAACTTGCCCCAAGTTTTCACCGGTTACAAGGGCACGGCAGTCGTTTTGCATGGCTATTTTTTCGGATATACGCATCATAAAGCGGCGCATGATAAGGGTGAAATATTCCTCTGGGCATTTTTCTCTTATCTCCTCCTGAATATGCGTGAAGGGGACAATTTCAACAGTCAGCCTGCCGCAATAATCGGTTAGTATTCTTGCAAGCTCTATAACCTTTTCCTTTGCCTGCTCCGAGGTGTAAGGGAAGGAGAAAAAGTGGACAGGGATAAGCTGGATGCCCCGTCTTGCAATCATATAGCTTGAAACAGGGCTGTCTATGCCGCCGGATAAAAGGGTAACCGCCCTGCCGTTTGAGCCAACAGGCAGCCCTCCCGCCCCTAAAAGGGGCTTTGCGTAGACGTAGGCAGAAGTCTCACGGATTTCCACATGGACAATAAGCTCCGGCTCATGAACGTCAACAGCGGTGTCGGGGAAGCTTTCGCTTAAAAGCCCTCCCACATATTGGGAAACCTCGATGCTGGTCATGGGAAACTGCTTGTCAGAGCGCTTTGTCTCCACTTTAAAGCTTTTTGCCCCTCTCATATCCTCTGAAAGATAGGATTTAGCAGTTTCAAAAATTTTGTCTTTGTCTTTTTCACAAGCTCTGGCTCTTGTGACGGTGACAGCGCCGAAAACCTTTGTCATGGCATCCAACGCCCCGTCCATGTCGCAGTCTTTAGTTTTTGGCTCCACATAGACGGTGGACTGGGTGGCATATACCCGAAAGTCACCAAATTTTTGCAGGCGGCGCTTGGCATTTGCCATGAGCCTAGCCTCAAAAGTCCGGCGGTTTTGGCCCTTTAATACAATTTCGCCTTGTTTTAGTAAGATAATATCTTCCATTTATAAGTTTCCTTTTCATTGTAAAGCCCCCTTGAGTCCGGAGCCTGAATATCCGCAAATGCCCCAAGCTTAAAACCGCTAAAGGCAGCAAAAAGAGGTATAGTGACCTTGTTAAAAGTCATTATACCTCTTTTTTAAAGGATATTCAATTAGAAAGTGGCCACAACAGCGCCCTGATACTTTTCCTCGATAAAGGATTTAACCTTGGCACTCTTAAGAGCATCCACAAGGGCGAGAACTGCGGGGCTTTCCTCATTGCCTTCTTTGACTACAACAATATTGGTGTAGGTCTGGGCAGACTCGGACTCTGCGTCCTCTGTGGCAAGGGCTTCGCTGATTAAAAGACCTGCCTCAATGGCATAGTTTCCGTTTATAACAGCCATATCAACATCAGAAAGGGTGCGGGGCAGCTGGGCTGCTTCCATTTCGACTATCTCAAGGTTCTTGGGATTATCGACTATGTCAAGCTTTGTGGCTGTAATGCCGGAGTCTTCCTTAAGGGTTATAAGACCCTGAGCTTCAAGAAGCATAAGGG
>JAAYFX010000345.1 GCA_012728025.1 Clostridiales bacterium | reverse complement strand
TTGTATTGAGAAACTCCTCTCGAAGAACAATATTGAGCCGGTCTGGCGCATAGATTTCCTCGATTTGGAGGATTTCGGTGGCCGATAAGCTGCCGCCTGCCGCGTCGAAGAAGTTCTCTAAAGGGGTAATGAAGCCATCTGGAGTGCGGCAAACTATACCGAGCCGGAGGTAATCTTCGTAAGATACTTTTTTCATATAAATCTCCTTCCAAGAGCTTTTTTAGCGTCTGCGTAGTTGAGAAATACATCCTTACCGATTTCGGCGAGCGTAAAACTATAGCTGTTGTCAGTTACATACCATAAGGGATTGAAGCGATTAGAGCGCACTTCGGCGACGCGGTCTTTCTCTATTTTGGTATAGGTAAGTCCAGAGGTAAAATTGTAAGCCCTAACTAACAGCCATACTGAGTCGCCAATATTGCAGGGTATGGTAATGCAGCGGTCGGCGGCTTCAGCTTCGGTTATTTCTTTGAGCCGCCTAGTGGGGATGTCGGCAATAAGGTCGAGCCGCTCAGAACAATAGGCGCGAGGGTTGGTGAGAGAATTAATATTCATAATTGACTCCTTTAAGATATTTTTGTCATGGAGCGAATGTCGCGGAGTAAAGGGAGATGTGAGGCGGCATCTCTTTAAGCCTAAGCCGAATTCTGGAGGGGTTGTTATTTTCACAGAATATGCCGATTATGGTGTAGATGCCGGAGGTGCCGTTTTTGCAGGTAAGGTCGATTTTGTCATTTGTCACGAAGATTTGATTGTTATAGATGAGAGCAAGCTGCTCATTTGGCGAGATTGTATCCATAGTCGACTTCTTTATTTTTATTTTTTAATTCACTCTTTATGTTCATTATACCACAAAATTTTTTTAAAAATAAAGAGAAAAGGGACAGGCACCGAGTGGCATCTATCCCTTTTAGAGGCTATTTAATTTGAGCCACCGCGCTTGAGCAAGGGAAGCGGCATGGCGGCAATTCGGCTTATTGGAATAAGAGCTATTTTAGTTGAAAGAGTGATGTCGTACCTTTGATTTGATGTGAAGATTTGCCCGCCGAGGTTACAATTATGAGGTTCGATGTTCGGCGAAATGTTGAGCTTTTCTATTTTGTCGCCAAGGAGACGATGGAAGTTGAAATAAGTTGAATATTCGTGAGTTGTAAAGAGAACATGAGTATATTCATTTTCGGCTTCGATTTCAAATACATGGGTTTCGGCGCCGTTTTTCAGCGAGGATGCGGCGCGCACTTTTGTGATTATGAGTTCCACAGGGTTCTTGCCAGACCACTCTCTCTTTTTCTTAACTTCGGCGCCGATTTCTGGTGAGGGTGGGGCAAGTGTTTTAGTGATTATGAATTTAATAGGGTTCAACACCAAGCAATATACCTCCAATCAAGAGAAGCTGGGCTTCTTCAGAATAAAAGACTTTAGTGCCAAGCGGCGCTTGCTCAATAATCTTAATTAGAGCCGCTTGCGACTCACCTTGGGAGCAAAGGCGAAGCGGCTCCCCTGTCTTTGAGTTGTCGAGAGTAAGTTTTAAAATTGCTGACTGGTCGTAGTTTAAGGTCAGATTAACTCCAAATAAAGATAGGAAGCTCTCACTCTCGAAAGTTAGAGTTGAGAAAGTTAAGTATTGAGACTTAACTGCTTTAATATAGTAATAATCGGAATAGGTATCCGCAGAACTCATAGCGAGGATTGGGTCTGTTTCGTATGGATTTGTTTTCCGAGAAAGTGCAGTGACTTCGGCGCCGATAAGGTCCTCTAAAGGTGGGTACCGATAATCTGGGAAAAAGGTGAAATGACAATAATCAGATTCTGCTTCTATCTCGATTAGGTGTTTTGGCTCCTCATCGCGGGAGTAGAGAGTATTTTCCCGTATTTTAGTGATTATTAAACTCATATTGTCCACTCCCTTTCTTTCTCTAGTTCGGCGATTTCGCTTAATACTTCAATCTTTAGCTCGGTTCCGTTGTCGCCGAAAGTGATGAGACTGGCGCTTGGGACATAAAAGACTGGGTCGCCAAGCGGCACTTTGGAAATTTCGTAAATAGCTTCTGGGGACAGATTGTACGCAGCAACGCACAATGTTCTGTGGGTTTTTGAGTTGGATAAGGTAAGCTCGAGAGACGGCGAAGTGGGATGTTGGTCAATGACTATAGCGGAATGTTTAAGAGTTAAAAAAGACTCTGTTTCAAATTTAGAGATTTGGATTGGCGGCAAGCTGGGGTCAATAAACTTAACAAAAAAGTCGGAAAAATCCTGCCGAAAGAGTTCTATTTTGGCGGAGCCAACTCTGCTATAGCCGTGGACAGTGCGCTTTTCTAGACAAATATCCTTTATTTCGGTGCGAAAATAATCAATAAAGTCATCCGAGGGAGAGGTTGGGTAGATGGTAAAACGATGATAATCTGTTTCGGCGATTAAAGATGTGGTTGTGACAATTGGAATTTTTGAGTTTGGGAAATAAGAGTGTTTTGTTTGTATTTCAACTATTCTAGGGTTCATAGCGGCTGCTCCTTTAAATTTTATATTATCTCCTTTTGTCAGTGAACCCGTAGCTGTCTCCGAGGGGAGTTATCTTTAGGTAATATTCGGCGTCGTTCACTTTGAGGATGTTTGTTTCTGTGTTGAGTGTGACATCGACAGATGCTGGGTCGGCGGCGAATTGAAACTGCAGCGCGCCGAGTTGCTCTGGAGTGGCGGTATGGGAAATCACTTCGCCGCGGATGAATTCGGGGACTCTGGAGTCCAATAAGATAAAGATAGGCGGCTCGGTGGGAGAAAAGATGATGTCTCTAACGATGTGCCGCGCAACGGCGAGGAACTGGGAGACCTCAAAGCCGCCAATGTCAGTTTCGATGTGGACATATTCGGCGCTAGTGTCGAAATCGAGTTCGTCGTTGACGAAATTGACATCAGAGAGGGCGTGCAGTATGGTGATGCTCTCAATAGGGGTGCTGATTAGCTCGGCAAGGTCAGCGATGGCGAGGTACTCGTCGGCTTCAAAGGAGAAAGTAAAATCGTGACCAGAGTTTTCGGCCTCGAGGACAACCTTGATTTCAGATTTATCGCCTTCGACGTAAAAGGCCATAATAATTGGCATATCATTTTTCATAACAAACTCCTTTTTTTCTTTTTATATATTATATCATAAAAATTTTTTTAATGAAGTCGGCGCCGAAGGTCAATAAAAGAAGAATAGCTTTTTCTTTCAAAGTTGAGAGTTAATCATATCTTAAGATACGCTGTGGCGCCATCCACAAAACGAATTGTTCCCGAAGATCCCCATCCGTTATCACTCGACTCTGCTTTAATATTGAACTCGATTTTGGCGACCTTTTCGCCAGTTTCTTCCTCTACTTTGTCTTTAATAATACCAATTAATTCCTCTTGAGAGAGGTTAATAAGACGAATGGTATCGACAATAGTGCGCTCTTTCTCTTTACTTTCTATCGACGTAATATTTAGTTCCTTTCAATAATTAATTAAGATTAACAGTGGTTGGGATTACAAAGAGCCGCATCCTTATCGCCCTTTAGGAGTGAAGCAAAGGGCCCGGGTAATTCAGATTGGCCTGCGGCGATTTTTCAACTACGTAAGACATGGTTTCTCCTTTTGGGGTAAAGAGCTAATCGGCTAATTCATATGTCTTTTTAAAAATATCTGGCTTAAAGGGGTAGAACTCATTCTCTACCCCTTTAATAATATAATCATTTTCAGATATTGTCATAATACCTTCTAAGGTTTCGATTTCGCCGCTAATTACCTCGCCACCATATTGCGACCAAAGTCTTACCAAAGGTGAGCGAAACTCTCTTGGAAGACCTTTTTGGTAATTTCTTTTTGAAAACTGCCAGGCGTCGACTGTCACTGGTTTCGTTCTATATTTAGCCACTTAATTCTCCCCTTTAATACAAGTTATTTAGCATAACAATCGTGCAGGTAGCCGCACTCTGGACAATATATGATTATTACATCCCAGCAAAAGTCGTCTTGTGTCTCTAAGTCGCTGAATTTTGCATAAGACAGTTCAATATCACAATTAGGACATTTGTCGCCCATTTTTTATCCTCCAATAAAAATAATTCAAATAGTTCGCCGTCTTTGATAAGCGGCGTTATGCGGCTGCTCTTTCCAGAGATGGCGCCGCTGATTGCGTTAAGGTTCTTAAGTTCGATGTCGCTGAGCCGCATAGTGAAAGAGATATAGTCGCGGCCCCGCCTGATTTTTCCTTTGCCGATTCCTTTAAATTGGTCGGTTTCTATCGAGGTAAACCCATCGATAGGTAGTAATCCTCGCCGAAAAGTCTATAAGTTGATAATTCATAGTTCTCTCCTTAATTCACCACTCATAGAGAGTGTCGATAAGCGGCGCATCGAGATATTCATCCGCATCTAAGAAATGGGTGCCGATGCCGTGATTGTTTTCGTGCCATAGTTCAGTTTGAAAATCATCCCAATTGTCGATGATGTACTGGACGAAATCGGCACTGTCGCCGCGGCAGTAAAGGCGACCGACCCATTCATTGAGTATAGTCTTTTGAGGATAGACGGTACAATAACGCAGTTCGGCGGCGTCAAGAGCCTCTCTGACGGCTTTGTGGGTGCTGACAAAGATGACATCGTACTTGCCGATATTTTCTTTGATGTGGTTGAGATAGTTTTCTGGAAAGGTTGAGTCGGCGCTGAAGTCTCGGCTGTCAAGGTCTAATATTGAATACTTGTCGCGACAGTGGTTTGCGGCGTGAGTCTTGCCGCAAGCTGGAAAGGCACTAATAATAACAGTTTTCATTTATGAGTCTCCTTTGTTGTTTCGCGGTCAGCGGCTTGGGCGGCCATAAGGGATTGAAAGGCGAGGATTTTGATGTAAGATGGGCAGGTCTCGATGAGCGGCGGCGGGCAAAGCGGCTTAACTGATTCGAGAGTGGCGCCCGGCTGGAGAAGTTCGAAGATAGGGCACTGGCGGCACCAAGCCTCTTTGAAGATGTCTAGGGCGTCGCCTTTTGATGGGATTGAGCGCGGTTTCATAATAGAACCTCTTTTCTTGGATTTTTCGGCGATAAAATTCAATAATGGCTAGGAGAGGGCCTCTCTCCTTATCTCTTCCGCCGTCAAGGAGTGTAGGGTGCGCGGCCGCTGAGAGAGGGCGTAATTGACAGTTTTCATAATTATTTCGCCGTGACAGAGTCTGGGCGGACACCAACAAGCAAGATAGATGTCGCCTTCGGCGGCCATTGTGTAAATATCGTAAAGGTCTTGAAAGAATGAGAATTCGTCGGGATGATTTGGGTCATGGGTTTCGCGGCTGAAGTCAAAGCGAAAGAGGAAATACTCGAGATATTCGTCGTAGAGCCGCTCGCGGTCTTCTTCACGCTCAATGAATTCAGTTGGGCCGATGGCGGCGGTGTAGGTTACATCAAATACTCGCCCCGCGGCTTTTTCAGTTTTGAATTGTTCAGTGGCTTTGTTTATAACTCCTAATACCATAATTGGCTCCTTTCAGAGGATTTTTCTTAATTCTTTTGATGGGATTTCAGTGAGGGGGAGTCCTTTTTCGATTGCATAGTTGACGACTGTTTGGATAGTTTCGCCGTGGCAGCGTTTCGGCGCGCACCAACAGGCGAGGTAAACGTCGCCGAATTCGGCGTTTGCAAGAATTTCAGTTAATAAGGTAAAGAAAGGGAGTGAGTCTGGTTCGTAATCGGCGTAAAAGCGGCGCTCCCTTTCGTAAGTTTTGAGGAAATAGTGGGCGTATAGTTCGCAAGCTAGGTCGCGAGTCGATTCGTTTGGCATGGGGAAAGGGTTGCCGAGCGGGCTGCGGCGGTCAATATTGAAGATTCGGTTCGAGGGCTCGGCGGCGAGCTCCTGATATTCGGCGGAGCGGCGATTTAAGGTCTTAATAACCAATAGGGTAGCTCCTTTCGAGGCGCGGCGCGAGGTTTAATTTTAGCTCTACTTATAAAGCGGTTTATAGTATCAAAAATAAAATTTTTAGTCTCTCTTTGGGATACAATAATACTCAGTGATTTGCAGCCAGTCGAGCCCAAGTTCGAGGTCGATTGCGGCTTCGATGGGGAAGTGCGTAACGTCGGGATTCTGGATAGCTGTGAGGTATTGCATGACGGCGAGCTGGTTTTTGCGGGTCGGCGCTTTGAAGGCGACACTGGAGATGACGTCGCGCGACGTCCACTTTTTGTCGCAGAAGTCGGTGTTCATCCGATAGTTGAC
>JAAYFX010000032.1 GCA_012728025.1 Clostridiales bacterium | reverse complement strand
TTATAATGTCTTAAAGGGATATTGCATCCCAAATCCAAGGCGGAGGGCTTTCCGCCGCCCACTGATTATTATGGTTTCATAGACTATGCAAAAACAGCTTAAAATAAAATTTATCTGTATTCAAGCTTAAAGCCTAAATAATCATATCACGATTTATGAAAGAAGGCATATACGCCAATGGGAATAATAGCAAAAGTATTCGGCAGCCACAGTGAAAGAGAGCTTAAGAAAATAAGACCTCTTGTCAATAAAATTGAGTCTCTGGCTGAGGCTTACGCCGGGCTTTCCGACAGCGAGCTGAGAGCTAAAACCGACGAATTTAAGTCCCGCCTTGCCGCCGGGGAAACAACGGACGATATTCTGCCCGAGGCCTTTGCCACAGTGCGCGAGGCTTCAAGGCGTGTTCTTGGGATGTACCCCTTTAGGGTTCAGCTTATAGGCGGCATTGTTTTACATCAGGGTCGCATTGCGGAAATGAAAACCGGCGAGGGAAAAACCTTAGTTGCCGTTTTGCCCTCCTACCTTAACGCCTTAGAGGGCAATGGTGTTCACATAGTCACGGTTAACGACTATCTTGCCCGCCGTGACAGCGAGTGGATGGGTAAGGTTCATCGTTTCCTCGGTCTTTCCGTGGGGCTTATTGTCCACGGTCTTACAGGGGACCAGCGCAGGGCGGCCTATGCTGCCGACATTACCTATGGCACAAATAACGAAATGGGCTTTGACTATCTTCGTGACAATATGGCAATTTATAAGCAGGACATGGTTCAAAGGGGTCATGCCTTTGCAATTGTTGACGAGGTGGACTCCATCCTCATAGACGAGGCAAGAACTCCCCTTATAATTTCCGGCATGGGGGATAAGGGCACAGAGCTTTACCGTCAGGTGGACGATTTTGTCTGCCGCCTAAAGCCCATAGTCTATGCCAGCGTTGACGAAAAGCGTGAGGAATCCGAAAATCTGGATGCTGATTATGTGATAGACGAAAAGGCAAAAACAGCCACGCTGACTGCAAGGGGCATCAAAAAAGCCGAACAGACTTTTGGCGTTGAAAACCTCTCCGACCTTGAAAACTCCACCCTTTCCCACCACATAAATCAGGCCGTTAAGGCCCATGGCGTTATGAAACGTGACATTGATTATGTGGTTAAAGACGGGGCTGTAACCATAGTAGACGAATTTACAGGCCGCCTTATGATAGGCAGGCGTTACAGCGAGGGGCTTCATCAAGCCATCGAGGCGAAAGAGCGGGTTGACGTTCAAAGGGAAAGCAAAACCCTTGCCACCATAACCTTCCAAAACTACTTCCGCCTTTACGGCAAGCTCTCCGGCATGACGGGCACCGCCGTTACAGAGCAGGAGGAGTTTCTTGCCATCTATAATCTTGACATTGTTGAAATTCCCACAAACCGTCCTGTGGGCAGGATAGACAACTCCGATGCGGTTTATAAAAATCAAGAGGGCAAATACAAGGCCATAATAAAGCAGATTGCCGCCTGCCACGAAAAGGGTCAGCCTGTGCTTGTTGGTACGGTTTCCATTGAAAAAAGTGAGCTGATTTCCGGTATACTTAAAAAAAGCGGTATCCCTCACAATGTTTTGAATGCAAAAAACCATGAAAAAGAAGCCGAGATAATCGCTCAGGCGGGCAAATTCGGAGCTGTCACCATAGCAACTAACATGGCAGGACGAGGAACAGATATTATGCTCGGCGGAAACGCCGAATATCTGGCTCGACACGACCTTAAAAAGCGTGGCTACGGCGACGAAACCATTGCCGAGGTCACAGGCTTTGCTGAAACGGAGGACGAAAACATTCTCTCCGGCCGCAAGCTTTATGCCGAAAGACTAAACTTTCATAGGGAGCAGATAGCAGGCGAGGCCGAAAAGGTGCGCAAGGCCGGCGGTCTTTTCATAATCGGCACCGAGCGCCACGACTCCCGCCGTATAGACAACCAACTTCGAGGCAGAGCCGGCCGTCAGGGCGACTCTGGCGAGAGCCGCTTCTACCTTGCCATGACAGACGATATTATGCGGCTTTTCGGCAGCGAAAGAGTAATCGGCATGATGGAGCGCCTAGGGGTGGACGATGACACCCCCTTAGACCACAGGATGCTCACCAATGCCATTGAGCAGGCGCAAAAAACCGTTGAAAGCCGCAACTTCCAAAGCAGAAAGAATGTTTTGGAATACGACGACGTTATGAACGTCCAGCGAAACATCATATACAAGCAACGCCGGCAGGTTCTTGACGGTGAGGATTTGGAGCTTTCCGTTCACGGCATGATAGAGGAATTTATAAGCTCGAACCTTTTATCAGGCATGGCGGGGCATGGAAGCTTTGAGGATGTAAAGCAGCTTGAGGACAGCCTTTTACCCTTTGAAAGTCTTTTCCTTAAAAAGGGCGAGATTTCTGTGGACAAAAAGGCTCTTAAGGAGCTAAGCCTTAATAATCTTACGGAAATGCTTATGGAAAAGGCCCAAGCTGTTTATGGGATTCGTGAGAAAAGTTTTGGCGAAACCCCCGACGGCTCTCCTTTAATGCGTGAGCTTGAAAGGGTTATTATGCTTCGTGTGGTTGACGAATACTGGATGGAGCATATAGATGCCATGCACGAGCTTCGTCGTGGCATAACCCTTCGTGCCTACGGCAACGACAACCCCATAGACGCCTATAAGCGTGAGAGCTATGATATGTTTGAAAGTATGACAAACGGCATCAGAACCGAGGTTGTGCGCAGGCTCTTCACCGTTCAGGTACGCAAAGAACAGCCCATAGAGCGAAAAAGTGTTGCTGTGGGAGCCGTTTCCAATGTGGGCGGGGATATGACCTCCACCAAACGCCAGCCTGTAAAGGCAGAGAAAAAAATTGGGCGAAACGAGCCTTGCCCCTGTGGAAAAATGAAGGAAGACGGCAGCCGCCGCCTGAAGTATAAGGAGTGCTGCGGCAGAGACAGCTAGGGCCGAGACTATTGTCATATGCAAAATTAAAGGAGCGACAATTTGGACAACAATCAGCCTTTTTCTGAAATAAGCTATAAAGACCTTATGTTTATGAAAGCTCCCACAATTTCCTGCACTCATGGTTTTTCCACCCGTCTTGGCGGAATCAGCACAGGGGAGCTTGAAAGTCTTAACCTTGGTGAAAACAGGGGCGACAGTGAGGAAAATGTTCGGGAAAATTACAGGCTTTTTCTAGAGGCCTTGGGCATACCCCAGCAGGAGCTTTGTTTCACAAAGCAGGTTCACGGCTCCGAGGTAAAAATCGTCACAGGAGAAGACAGGCGGGGCCTTTTCACCCCCTTTCTTTACGAGGCGGACGGCATAGTCACAAGGGAAAGAGCCTTGCCCCTTATCTGTTTCACGGCAGACTGTGTGCCCGTTCTCCTTTGCGATAATAAGGCAGGAGTTATAGCCGCTATCCACTGCGGCTGGCGCAGCACAGTTTCCGATATTCTTGGTGTAGCCATAGAAAAAATGCAGCTTTTGGGGGCAGATGTTAAAAACATCGGAGCGGCCATTGGCCCGTCTATTGATATGTGCTGCTATGAAACCGGTCCCGAGGTGCCCCGTGCCATCGAATCACTTTTGGATTTTGATACAAACGGCTGCTTTTTTCCCCTTGGAACAGACGATAAATTTATGGTGGATTTAAAAGAAACTAACCGCAGAAGGCTTATTTCACTGGGGCTTTCGGCGGAAAACATTTCTGTCAGCGATGAATGCACCTTCTGCAACAACGACCGCTATTGGTCCCACCGCTTCACAAAGGGCGCAAGGGGCAGTCAGGCCGCTCTCATAATGCTGGATAATTAAGGTTGAAGCAAAACCTTGGCTCCGGTTGAAAGGATTTCCCATGATGTTTTTAAAACATAAAAAAACTGCTGTTTTGTTAATACTCACCTTGCTTTTCTGCTTTGTTTTTTCCTCCTGCGCAAGAAACGGTGAGGAAGATGAAGCCTCCCTGCCGGAATTTGACGAGCTTGAGCCTTCAGAGCAAAAAGACTATGCGGCAGATAATCTTTTTTCCCTAAGCTGCAACAAAAACTATTCCTTTAACCCCTTTTCAACAACAAACGCCTCAAACATCCTTTGCACTCAGCTTATGTATGACACCATCTTTGATGTGGATGAAACCTTTACCACAACCCCCCAGCTTGTGACGGAGTTCTCCAGCACTGACGGCAAAGCTTGGCGCTTTGAGGTGGACAACAATATAAAGTTCTGGGATGGCACAACACTTACGGCTAAGGATGTGGAGTATTCCATCCAGCGGGCCATGAGAAGCCCCCAGTTTAAATCTAGGCTGTCTATTATAATGGGCGTTTCTGCTATGGATGATAGCCTGCTTATAATAAACCTTTACAGCAGCTCCATGCAGTTTCCCGCCTACCTCACCATACCCGTTATCAAAAACGGCAGTGTTGAGGAAACAGCCCCCATGGGCACAGGCCCCTATAAGCCCAATGATGCCTTAACACAGCTTCGTGCCTTTTCCGGCCACAAAAACTATAATAAGCTTCCTTTAGACACTATTTATCTAAAGGAAATAACCGAAATCGAATCCCTTATTGCCGCCTTTGAAAGCTCGGAGATTGACCTTGTTACCAATGACCCCACAGGCTCCTTTAATCTGGGCTACGGCTCGGCTAACGAAACCCGATATTATCCCACAAGCAATATGCACTATCTTGGTTTTAACAGCTCCAGCCGCTTTTTTTCCAATGCCGATGTGCGCAAGGCCATAACCTATGCGGTTGACAGGGAAAGCATTGTTACAAACTGTTTAAAAGGCGCCGGCAGTGTTGCAAGTCTCCCCATTAGCCCCGCCAGCGCTTATTATAACGAGAGGTTTTCAGAGATTGTATCCTACTCCTTTAAAAAGAGTGAGGAGGCATTTGAAAAAGCCGGTGTTCGGGATTATGATGACGACAGCTTTAGGGAAATCATGATAGCCGGCGAGCAGATAGACTCCGAAGTGGATTTTATCGTTTGCGCTGATAGCTCCATTAAAGTTTCCGCCGCCCGCTCAATTGCCGAAAATATGCAGGCCCTTGGAATAAGGGTTAGTCTGCGGGAACTTCCTTGGGACGATTATCTTTCTGCTTTAACAAACGGCAAGTTTGATATGTTTTATGCCGAGACAAAGCTCACGCCGGACTTTTCCCTGCGCAGCCTTCTGTTTTACGGGGGCGCATTGAACTACGGCAAGTTTTCAGATGCCGTTTTGGAGGAAAATATAAGTGCCTATCTCAAGGCAACTGACGAAACCCGCCAGACAGCGGCCGACCTTATGTTCAAACACATCACAGACACAGCGCCCATAATCCCCATCTGTTTTGAAAAGCAGCAGGTGATAACCCATCGTGGCGTTGTTTCGGGCCTTGGGCCAACCCAATATAATATTTTCAGAGGGATTGAAAACTGGGAAATAAATTTAGACTGAAGGGAGACTGACCTTTGTTATGAACGACAGACAACTTCTTCTCATGGCTAAGGATGCCTCAGAGAAAGCCTATGCACCCTATTCCCGTTTTTTCGTCGGTGCAGCACTGGAGTGTGAGGACGGCAGCGTATACACTGGCTGCAACGTTGAAAACGCCGCTTTAGGCAGCTCTATGTGTGCAGAACGTGTGGCGATGTATAAAGCCATAAGCGAAGGGAATCAAGAATTCAAGCGCATGGCCATTTACTGCGACAGCGAAAGCTATTGTATGCCCTGCGGAGCTTGCAGGCAGGTTATGGGAGAGTTCTCAGAGGAGCTTGAGCTTCTTTGCGCAAAAGGCTCTGGTAGCTATGTCAGCTATAAGCTTTCTGAGCTTTTGCCTCACGCCTTTAAGTTCCGAGATTTTTAACAAAAACTTTTTGCTTTTCCTGACGTATGCCGTCTCAAGATTGCATATGAAACCGAAAGGGGGTTGCCATGTCTCGTGAATTTGGAACAACTTAAGATTTTCATCTCTGTGCTTGAACATAAAAGCTTCACAAAGGCAGCTGACGCCATGTACATAAGTCATTCCACCACAAGCCGCAATGTGGCGGCTTTGGAAGATTATTTGGAAACCCGCCTTTTGGAAAGGGATAGCCGAAGGGTCAAGGCAACACCGGCAGGAGAAATGCTTCTTACTGAGGGAAAGTTGCTTTTGCAAAGGGTGGCAGAGCTTGAAGCAGCCATCAAAAGGGCAGACTCCAGCGGCAGCGGAAGGCTTGCAATAGCCAGTGTGAACCTTTTTTCAAGGCAGCTTTCAGAGGCCTATAAAAACTTTTGCATCCTTTATCCGGACATTGTTTTGGGTATGTATCATCGGGAAATGTCGGAAATATTCTCCCAGACTTACAGCGGAGAAGCTGATTTGGGCGTAAGCTTTTCCTATGCCCTTCCCGAGGATATGGAAAGCTTTGAAATGCTTGCAGCCGCAAAAGAGCGCTTTTGCCTTGTAGTCCCGCCGGACCATCCCCTTGCTCAAAGAAAGGCCGTCAAACCTCAGGAGCTTCTAGGCTCTTGCTATATAAGCGTTGGCGAGCAGCGCAGCGGCTTTACTAAAAGACTTGAGGAAATAATCCTTCAAGGCAGACCCCAAAGCGAAATTCTTTCCGTCCCCACCTTGGAGTCTCTTTTCCTTCAGGTGCAAAGCGGAAACGGGATTTCCCTTGTCCCCTGCCCCATGGCCCGTGAATATGGGTCAAACTGCTCTATTTTAGACATTGAAGGACTTGACACCTCCTTTGATATAGTTTTATTCTGGCGAAAAGACAACAAAAACCCTTCACTTCCCCTGCTTTTAGAGCTGATAGCCAATCCAGACCTAACAAAAGCAGACAGTGTTTCCGGCTCTTGTTTATAGAATAAGCTCTTCGCCGAGGACAAAGAGGATAAAAATGAAAAAGACATTAAAATCCACCATACTTCTTATTCTTGCCTTTGCCATGTTCATCCACCTTCCCGCCGCCTTTGCCGAAGCAAGAACATTTCCCGATGTGAAAAACGGCGACTGGTACTATGACAGTGTTACAAAGCTTACACAGCTTGAGGTCATAAACGGCATGGACGATGGGTATTTCCACCCCGACCAAAATGTGACCCGAGGGGAATTTATAAAGATGCTCACCATCGCCTCGGAATACCTTTTCAGCACCACCCCCTCAAAGGGCATCCACTGGTCGGAAAGTTATTGGAACGCTTTAAACGAGGCAGGTGTCCTCGAGGCTATGCAAATGGTAGGCAATAAGCAATCCGCCTACCCCCTCATTCCCCTAGATAAATCAGAGCTGGATAAGCCTATTTTCCGTTATGAAATGGCCTATCTTATAAACCGAGTGCTTTATACGGTCTATTATGAAAACCAGATGGAGCTTAAAAGCTCGGGCGACAGCTATGGAAATTACATAAGCGACTACAATGATATGAGCATGAGTTACAGGGCCTCTGTGGAGCAGGTGTATTCCAAGGGTATCCTCACAGGCTATGATGACGGCTCCTTCCAAGGCTGGAATCCTCTTTCACGGGCAGAGGCCGCAACGGTTATCCATAGGCTTTTGTGGAACAGTCAGCGCAAGGTGCAAAGTTTTGCCGCAGAGGTGGAAACACCTACGGTTGACCCAAGCTTTACCTCCTTTGCCTTCCAATACAGGGACCTGACTAATGCCCAGCGCCGTCAGATGCTTTTCGGAAACCCCAACAAAACCTACTTTACCAGTGCTGCGGACGCCTCGGGATACATTGTGGATATTTCTGTGCCCATATGGAAGCTTAACACCTCCACCGGCCAGAAAACCAGCAGTACAGCCTATTTGCAGGTTCACAGGCTTGTTGAAAAGGAAGTCAAGGCCATCTTTAACGAGATTTATAATTCACCCGAGCGCTTTCCCATAAACGCCATAGGCGGCGCCCGTTATACCGACACCATGCGCCACTCTTGGGGCTGTGCCATTGACATTAACCCCAACGAAAACTACTACCTGCATTATGCCAGCGGGCAGAAGGTGGGAACTCTTTGGGAGCCGGGGGTAAACCCCTTTTCCATCACTCCGAATGGCAGTGTTGTTAGGGCCTTTGCCAGATACGGCTGGGGCTGGGGCGGCTCCGGTTGGAGTACCGCTGTGGACTATATGCACTTTTCCATCCTTGCTTCCGGCGGCTGATACCCATAACAACTTACAAAAAAAGACCCTCTCACAGCTTTTATTAGTCTGGGGGAGGGTCTTTTTTTTAAAATTTATATGGGGCGCCGCCCATGCTCTGCTATACAAAGCTCACACAAGGAGCTTTTGCAAATCGGCTTAGTTTAGAAAATCTCTAAGCTTTTTCGAGCGGCTGGGATGGCGCAGTTTGCGCAGGGCCTTTGCCTCTATCTGCCGTATGCGCTCACGGGTAACGTTAAATTCCTTGCCGACTTCCTCAAGGGTTCTTGTGCGGCCGTCCTCAATGCCGAAGCGCAGACGCAAAACCTTTTCCTCTCGGGGGGTTAAGGTTGAAAGCACAGTGGTAAGCTGCTCTTTAAGCAGGGTGAAAGAAGCGGCTTCCGAAGGCTCCGAGGCATCCTCGTCGGGGATAAAGTCACCCAGATGGCTGTCTTCCTCCTCGCCTATGGGAGTTTCCAAAGATACGGGTTCCTGAGCTATTTTAAGGATGTCCCGCACCTTCTCAACAGGCATACCCATTTCCTCGGCGATTTCCTCCGGAGAGGGGTCGTGGCCCAGCTCCTGCAAAAGCTGTCTTGAAACTCTAATGACCTTATTAATAGTTTCAACCATATGCACAGGTATGCGGATGGTTCTTGCTTGGTCGGCTATGGCACGGGTAATTGCCTGACGTATCCACCATGTTGCATAGGTGGAAAACTTATAACCTTTGGTATAGTCAAACTTTTCAACAGCCTTGATAAGGCCAAGGTTTCCTTCTTGTATAAGGTCCAAAAACAGCATACCACGCCCCACATATCGCTTTGCTATGCTGACCACAAGGCGCAGGTTCGCCTCTGCCATACGCTGCTTTGCTGTTTCGTCGCCTTCGGCCATTTTCTTGGCAAGCTCTATCTCTTCCTCCGGTGTAAGCAAGGGGATTTTGCCTATCTCCTTAAGGTACATACGGACTGGGTCGTCTGTGGAAAACGTGTCCACCATTGCCTCTGTTTTGGCAATTTCGTCCTCGGTGACTTCCTCAAGCTCCTCTAACTCATCAAGCTCTGGCAAGGACTCCTCATCTATGGGGGAAAGATAGTCCTCTCCCGTAGTTTCAATACCCAAGTTTTCCAGTTGGTCATAAAACTTATCTATCTGCTCGGCTTCAAGGTTCATGCCCTCAAGCACGTCCATAAGCTCCTTAGAGGTTAGCTTTCCGACCTTTTCACCTTTTTCAATAAGCTCCCGCAGGCGCTCCTCAGTGGTTTTTTCCGAGCTTTCAATTTCCTCCTCGGAAGCTCCCGCCGCCGGTGATGCTTTTTCGGAAATCACCTGTTTCTTTTCATTCTTTTTTTCATTCTTCGATTCAGCACTCATACTCTTTATCCTCCATACCTCTTGCGCCGCAGCATCTCGTCTCTCACTGCCAGAAGCTCATCTCCATGGGAGCTGTCCTTCTGCTGCCTTGCAAGCTTTTCGGTTTTTATTATATTTATGTAGTCACTCAGCGCCTTTTCTGCATTTGAAAGCTCTTGGGGCTGCTGGACTATATCCGTTAAAAGTGAAATCTCCTCATTTGAAAAGCTCTCCGCCAAAAGTGACAGGGAAAGGCCAAGACCCCTGCCAGCTCTTAATTTAAGCTCGTCGAAAAGTCTTCCCAAAATAGGGGATGAAAAATCCTCTCCCTTTACTTCAAGCTTATTAAAAAGGGAAGGCTCATAATACAAAAGGCAAATAAGTCCCCTTTCTGCAACGGCGCTGTGGGTATTTTCAAAGCGCAGGGACCTTTCTTTGGGTTGCACGATTTTCACAGGACTTTGGACCTGTCTGTCTCTTTTTTTTCTTGCTTCAGCTATAAGCCTTTTTCTAAAACGCACAACCTCAGACAAAACCGCCTCGCCGCTGACCTTTGCCATATCCCCTGCCTTGTGGGCATAGACCTCACGCTCAACAGCTCCGGAAAGACGGGCAATAAGCTCTGCCGCATCTTTTAAAAAGGACACCCTTCCTTCGTCGGTTTCAAGATTGTGTTTTGAAGAAAGCTCCAAAAGCCTATATTCAATGTGGTTTTCCGATTGAGCAAGAAGATTTTCAAAAGCGGCCTTGCCAAATTTTTTAATGTAATCGTCAGGGTCTTTAGCTCCTTCAAGGCGAAGCACCCGAACCTTAACATCAAGCTTTTCCAGTATATCAATGCCCCTTTGAGCAGCCTTCTGCCCTGCGGTGTCACCATCATAGGCAATTACAACCTCCCTTGTATATCGGGAAATAAGCCTTGCCTGCTCAGGGGTAAGAGAAGTTCCCAGTGAGGCAACAGCGCAGTCGAAGCCTGCCTGATGCAGTGCCACAACGTCTATATTGCCCTCTGACAAAATTATATATCCCTTTTTTGACTTTTTAGCCAAATTTAATGCAAAAAGATTGCGACTTTTATTAAAAACAAGGGTTTCGGGGCTATTCATATACTTTGGCTCGCCGTCATCTAGTATTCTTCCGGAAAAGCCTATGACACTTCCCCGCACATCTATGACGGGAAACATCAGCCTGTTTCTAAAGGTGTCGTAAATGCCGCCGTCGCCTTTTTTGGAGGCCCTTGCCAGCCCCGCCGACAAAAGCTCCGGCTTTGTGCAGCCCTTTTTCATAAGATAATTGCAAAGGCTGTCCCAACTGTCGGGGGCAAAGCCAAGACCAAAGGTCTTTACCATGGAGGGAGAAATTTCCCGCCTTTCTATGTAGTCTCTTGCCGTCTGCCCTTCCTCAGAGCGCAGCCTGTCATAAAAAAACCTTGCCGCCTGACGGTTTATTTCAAGCATTCTTTCCCGCTTAGAGTGGTTTTCGTCTCTTTCTTCCTCGGGGATGGCAAGACCTGCCCGCCTTGCCAAGTGCCGCACAGCATCCGGATAGGAGAGGTTTTCAATCTCCATTATAAAGTTTATAACGCCGCCGCCCTTGCCGCAGCCAAAGCAGTGATATATCTGCTTATCCTGTGAAACGGAAAAAGAAGGAGTCTTTTCACTGTGGAAGGGGCAAAGTCCAAAAAGGTTGGCACCGCTCCGTTTTGTCAGTCTTACATAAGAAGAAACCACCTCGGCTATATCATTTCT
Organism: Clostridiales bacterium; assembly: GCA_012728025.1. GTDB lineage: Bacteria > Bacillota > Clostridia > Oscillospirales > Oscillospiraceae > UBA2658. The sequence continues at coordinate 4,774 of JAAYFX010000032.1, read as the reverse complement.
GTCGCAAAGCTCTTGAAGAAAGCTTTCCGGAAACGCCATATGCGCCCTCCTTTCCATATGCTTCGGTTTACTAAGGTTATAAGGCCTAAGTTCACAGCTTATAAAAAATCCCTGCTACCTTAGCTCCCAAGCCGCCGGCACAAAGATATTTCCAAACTGATATATGGCATAATCGTCCGTCATGCCGGAAACATAGTCGCAGACGGCTCTTTCTACACCCTCCATGTCGGCTATGCGCAAGTAGTCCTCCGGCAGCTTGTCCGGATTTTTCACATAGTGCTCCCAGATGCCTCCCAGTATGTTTTTAACCTTAGACTCCTCGCTTTTTGCCCTTGGGTTTCTGTAAACAGCTTCGAAAAGAAAATCCCTGAAACAGTCCACCGCCTCGGTCATTTCCTCAGACATTCCAATTTCCCCAACCGCACTATTTTCCACCAAATCTGTGACTATGGCATTTATGCGGCTGCTGTGGCTGTTTCCTATGCGCTGCCTGACTATTTCGGGAAGGTCTTCTTCCTTTAAAATTTTAGCCCGTATGGCATCATCCACATCGTGGTTAATATAGGCAACGCGGTCGGAAAGGCGCACAAGGGTGGCCTCTGCCGTATCGTCCTTTGAGCCGTAAGTGTGGTTTAATATGCCAAGCCTTGTCTCATGGCAAAGATTTAAGCCCCTGCCGGATTTTTCTATACGGTCAACAACCCTGTGGCTTTGCTCGTAGTGGCGAAAGCCCTGAGGGTAAATTTCGTTTAAGGCTCTTTCTCCGGCATGGCCGAAGGGGGTATGTCCCAAATCGTGGCCAAGACCTATGGCCTCTGTCAAATCCTCGTTTAAAGAAAGGGCCCTTGCCGCAGTTCTGGCAATGCGGGTTACCTCCAAAGTGTGGGTAAGGCGGGTGCGGTAATGGTCGCCTTCGGGCTGCAAAAACACCTGAGTCTTGTGCTTTAGCCGCCGAAAAGACTTTGAGTGGAGGATGCGGTCAATATCTCTTTGGAAACAAGTGCGCAAAAAATCCGGCTCCTCATAAATGAGCCTTCCCTTTGAATTGGCCGATTGGACCCCTCTTTCACAGATTGTCAGCCTTTCGATTTCCTCAAACCTTTCTCTCGGGCTTTGCAAATCTTACCACCTTCCCAGAGCAAAAAACCTTCCTTCTATGGTCTTATACGACATTGCCACCCATTTCCCCTTTTTTATTATCAAATTTTAAGAATATTTTTAAGCATATACTAAATTAAAATACGGGCATACCCTTTAAGGTCACCCGCATTTTAATCGCAGAAGAAGATTGTTCAGTCTTTCCTAACTTATCCGAACACCGAGAAATTCTCTTCCCACAACCTCAAAATGGGCTTTCCCAGCAGAGGCGTCGGTGAGTTTTTCCTCAAAGTCTGCTCCTTTATCCTCTCGTAAAAGAGCCTCTATAACAACATCCGCACCAAAATCCGTATCCTTTAAAACTGCCTCATACTCCTCAAGTATGTACTTTGCTCTTTCAAAAAAATTGTATTCACAGGAGATAAGATAAGAGCGCCACTGGGCCATACGGGAAATGCCCGCAGCATCCAAGGCCATTTTTGCAGCCTTTGAATAGGCTCTAACGAGTCCTCCCGCTCCCAAAAGGGTTCCCCCGAAATAGCGGGTTATGACACAGCAGACATTTTGTACTTTTTCCGAGGTGAAAACATTAAGTGTTGGAAGCCCCGATGTTCCCTGAGGCTCTCCGTCGTCGGAAAAGCGGCTTATGTTGTTTTCTCGGATTATATAGGCATAAACATTATGAGTTGCGTCTCTATGAGCCTCGCGGGTTTTGCGCAGGCACTCCAAGGCTTCGGCCTCGCTGTCTGTCCGCCAAACCCTGCCTATAAAGCGGGAGCGTTTTTCTGTAAATTCCGCCTCGCCATAGCCTGCGGGCACGAGATAGCTTATCATAGTTTTTCCCAGTCCTCCCTTGTGATGGAGTAAAGGTATTCCCTTCGTGTTTCGTTCATCTGGCTGACCTCGCAAATGTCAGTGTAAGCATATGTAAAGCCGCATTTTTTTATAACCCTGCATGATTTTTCATTTCCCTCATAATGTCCGCACCAGAGGATAGTCTCTCCCCTTTCCTCAAAGCAATATTTCATAATAGCCTTTACAGCCTCGGGGATATATCCCCTGCCCCAAAATGGAACACCAAGCCAATAGCCAATCTCGGTTCCCTTTTGGGGGTTTGTGTCGCTGTGCTGAAATATGGCAATGCTGCCCACAGCCCTGCCGTCACCTTTTATGGTCACAGCCAGACAGCCATCCTGAGATAAAACCTCCCGTATGGCCCTCAGGCTGTCCTCAAGGCTTTTATGGGGCTGCCAGCCCGCTATGGGGCCAACCCTTTCGTCTTTTGCGTATTCATAAAGGCTTTCGGCATCGCTTTCCCTCCAAGGGCGCAAAACCAGCCTTTCCGTTTCAATTACTCTCATTATCATTCCTCACAAAATCCCTGACCCTTCCCCAAAGCTCCGGACGAATATGCGCCTTAACATTTATCCCATCCTCGGCATATTCACTTTCAACCACAGCCCCTTCACGATGGAGCATCTCTAAAAGAGATGACTGCTCATAGGGCAAAAGCAGATTAAGCTTCTTTTTTTCACTTTCCAGAATTTCCGAAAGCTTTGAAAGCAGGGCTGCCGCTCCCTCTCCGGTTTTTGCAGACATACAAACAATGTTTTCCCCATGGGGAAGCTCTCCAAAGAAAAGGTCACACTTATTAAATACCCGTATGCAGGGTGTTTTTTCTGCCCCTAACTGGCTGATGAGACTGTCCACCACCTGAGCCTGATTTTCCCAGTCGGGACTTGAAATGTCGATTATATGCAAAAGCACATCGGCATATTTAAGCTCGTCTAAGGTTGCCTTAAAGGCATTTATAAGATGGTGGGGCAGCTTTCTTATAAAGCCAACGGTATCCGAGAGTAAAACCTGCTGGGTTTCACTTATATTAACACGCCTTGTTGTGGTGTCCAAGGTGTCGAAAAGTCTGTCATTTGCCGGTATTCCCGCATCAGTCAGAAGATTTAAAATGGTGGATTTTCCGGAGTTTGTGTAGCCCACAAGGCTGACTACGGGCATGGCGTTTTTCTCCCTTAATCTCCTCTGGGTCTGCCTTACCCTTGAAACCTCGGAAAGCTCCTCACGAAGCTTTTGAATTTTTCTTCTTATGTGCCGACGGTCGCTTTCAAGCTGGGTTTCACCGGGGCCTCGGGTTCCTATGGGGGAAGTGCCGCCGGAGGCCGTCTGGCTTGTAAGGTGCTGCCACATACCCGTAAGACGGGGCAGCAGATATTCGTATTGGGCAAGCTCAACCTGAAGCTGGCCCTCCCTTGTTTGCGCCCTTTGGGCGAAAATGTCCAGTATAAGTCCGCTGCGGTCAAGAACTTTAACCCCCAGCTCCTCGGATAAAACCCGCATTTGAGAGGGAGAAAGCTCATTATCAAAAACCGCAAGACCGCATTCATTTGCTTCAATAAGCTGTTTTAATTCCTGCACCTTTCCCTCGCCTATAAAGCTTCTCGCTTCCGGTGTGGGTCTGTTTTGCAAAAGATAGCCCACCGCCTTACCGCCGGCCGTTTCCACAAGAGCCGACAGCTCCTCCATACTGGTTTCCGTAGAGCGCTCCTTTTCCGGCATTGAAGCTGCCGAAAGACCGGCAAGTATCGCTTTTTCTGTGTTTATTTCCATTTATATCTCCATTCGGCGCATTCTACATATATTATATGTTTTTTTCTTCGTCATTTAATCCTTTCTCAGACATAAATTATAATCACACCCATAAGTACACCTATAAAAGCCCCAAGGGCCGGCAGCTTTGAGCGCCACATTAGTATCGATTCCGGTAAAAGCTCTCCTAACACAACATAGAGCATGGCACCGCTGGCAAAGCTTAAAGACAGGGTGTGGGTCAAAGGTCCCATAGAGCCAATAAGATAGCCTAAAATAGCACCTATAACTATGGGTAGACCGCTTAAGGCAGTTATCAAAAGAGCTTTCCCCCGCTTCATGCCGCCGGCTATCAGGGGTACGCTTATGGCCATGCCTTCAGGTATATCATGAAGCCCTATGAGAAGGGCCATTATAAAGCCGTTTCCTGTCCATATTTCATCTATGTCCTGACCGATATAGGCTGCCCCTATAACCATACCCTCCGGCAGGTTGTGCAGGGCAATGGCCGCAGCCATTATAAGACCCGCCACAAAAAGCCTTGGGCTGTCCCCCCTGTGCTTTTCCAGAAGGTCACTGTGGATAAGCTCATCAAGGTTATCGGCAGTTTTTGGATGCGTCGAATCATTTTTAAAAAGTTCTGGATAAGTCCTCTCGTCTATACATCTGTTTAAAAGGGCCACTAAGCCATAGCCCCCTGCCGTTCCCAAAACAACAGCAAGAAGTCCGGCAGACTCCTGCCCCTCGGGAAAAAGAGCCTCGGGTATAAGGGTAAAGCAGACTATGGCAAGCATTATGCCCGCAGTAAAGCTTAAAAGAAGACTTACAATCTTAGTTGAGTCACGTTTTATTAGGGCACCAATGATGCCGCCAATACCCGTACCTCCAAGTCCTGTGATGGTAGCTACCAATACCACCCATAAAAACATTTCATCCATCTTTTTGTGCCCTTTCTATCTATACACTTTCAGACTTTCCGACAAGCATCGGTAAAGTTCTCGGTTTTCACCGAATGTTATTTTAACATAAGGCTGCTCTTTACGCCAGAAGCTATAAAAACTTTTTATCTCCCGGC
>JAAYFX010000031.1 GCA_012728025.1 Clostridiales bacterium | reverse complement strand
TCCGGCTCCGGCTCAACAGTGGGCTTTGGCGTAGACTCGATATGTTCCACAGATGGCGGCCGGCTAATCTCGCTACTAGCAGGGGCGCAGGCTGAAAACAATAAGAGCAGGGATAAAATAAGTAAACTTAGCTTTTTCATGGTTACCTCCATATTATAAAAAGAGCCTTAAAAATGTTATATTCAGTCGAATTATGCTGATAATGATACTACCATTTAAGCCGGTTGTCAAACAATGAAATAAGTGATAAAATATTTTCAAATAAGCCGTAAAGTCATAGAAAGGCGGGTTTACTATGTACGAAAATCTTAAAGCGGACGCAGAGCGTCTTATAATAGAACTTTTGAATGAGGCAAAGCCAAAAAAAGGCGATGTAATTGTTATTGGCTGCTCCACCAGTGAAATTGTTGGGGAAAAAATAGGGCAAGGCTCTGCCCCCGAAACGGCGCAGGCAGTGCTTGATGGCATCGTGCCGCATCTATCCGAAAAGGGGCTTTATCTTGCCGCCCAGTGCTGTGAACATCTTAATCGGGCGCTGGTTGTGGAAAGGCAGCTTGCGGAAAACCTAGGTCTTGAAATTGTGTTTGCCGTTCCAAAGCCCAAGGCGGGAGGCTCTTTTGCCGCTGCCGCCTACGAATCTATGGCAGAGCCGGTGTTGGTCGAGCATATAAAGGCCGCCGCCGGCATGGACATAGGTGAAACCTTGATTGGTATGCACCTTCGGGATGTGGCTGTTCCTTTGCGCCTTTCTGTAAAAACCTTGGGGCAGGCTCGGGTCACCGCCGCCAGAACAAGACCAAAACTTATAGGCGGCGCAAGAGCCCAGTATGAATAAGCTTTTAAATTATTGGTCTTAGGCAATAAACTACGGAAAAGGCGTTAAATATTTAATTTATCGATTTAGTGCAATATTTTGCCTTGACCTCTTTAAATGCTTTAAAAATACTGCTATAATCATGCACATGGTGCTTTTATGCCGATTTATTAATACAGAAAGCCTTTGATTTTTAAGTTTCACAGGCAGAGGATAATAGTCAGCAGGCGCTTATTATCGCATATTTCCTATTTTATGTTGTGGGGGAAATCCATGTACAAAATATTAAAAAAACGAGTTCTGAATGCTGCCGGAACGGCAATTGAAATGGTGATACAGGCGCCTCTTGTGGCAAGAAAATGCCTTGCCGGTCAGTTTATAATTTTCCGTCTGGACGAGTATGGCGAGCGTATTCCCCTGACCATAGCAGGTTTCGACAGGGAAAATGGCACGGTGACCATAATATTTCAGCCTGTGGGGCGCTCTACCTCCCTTTTGGCAAAGCTTGAGGAAGGCGATGAAATTTTAGATTTTGCCGGCCCTTTGGGAAAACCTTCAGAGATAGACGGGCTTTCCCGAGTTGCCGTTGTTGGCGGGGGAGTTGGCTGTGCCATAGCCTACCCAATTGCGAAGGCTATGGATGAAAAGGGCATTGAGGTGGACATGATTGCGGGCTTTAAAACCCATGACTTTGTGATGCTGGAGGAGGAAATGGGGGCCGCCAGCAAAAACCTTTATATTTGCACCGATGATGGAAGCTATGGGGAAAAGGGCTTTGTAACCCAAAAGCTAAAGGAGCTTATTGATTCCGGAAACACCTATGACGAGGTTGTTGCAATTGGCCCCGGAGTTATGATGAAGGCCGTTTCGGAAACCACCCGCCCTTACGGCATAAAAACCCTTGTATCCTTAAACCCCATTATGATAGACGGAACGGGTATGTGCGGCGGCTGTCGTGTAACCGTTGGCGGCGAAACCCGCTTTGCCTGTGTGGACGGGCCGGAATTTGACGGTCATCTTGTGGACTGGGACGAGCTTATAAAGCGGGGCGCCTTTTATAGGGACGAGGAAACAGAAAGCAGGGATAGCTCTTGCAGGCTTTTGGGAGGCGCAGAAAATGTCTAAAGCTAATATGTCTCCAAAGAAAAACCCCATGCCCGAGCAGGAGCCGAAGGTTCGAAATAAGAACTTTTCAGAGGTTGCCCTGGGTTACAGCCCCGAAACGGCGATGGACGAAGCTAGACGCTGTCTTAACTGTAAGCATAAGCCCTGTGTTTCCGGCTGTCCTGTTAATGTCCGCATACCCGAATTTATAGAGCAGGTTGCCATAGGTGAATTTGAAAAGGCATTTGAAATCATAAACTCAACAAACGCCCTGCCCGCCGTTTGCGGCAGGGTTTGCCCGCAGGAGAGCCAGTGCGAGGAAAAGTGCGTCAGAGCTGTAAAGGGCGAAAGTGTTGCCATAGGCAGGTTAGAGCGCTTTGTTGCCGACTATCACAGGGAAAATGCCCCCAGCGATAAGGAAACGGTGGGCTGTGCCCTTAGAAACGGCCACCGTATTGCCGTTATTGGCTCCGGCCCTGCCGGACTTAGCTGTGCCGGAGACTTGAATCGCCTAGGCTATGAGGTCACGGTTTTCGAGGCTTTTCACAAGGCGGGGGGAGTTTTGGTATACGGCATACCGGAGTTTCGTCTTCCGAAGGATATTGTTCAAAAGGAAATTGACGAGCTTTCCGCCTGCGGGGTCAGGTTTGAAACCAATGCCGTTATAGGCAGGGCCATAAGCATAGACGAGCTTTTTGAGGAGGGCTATAAGGCTGTTTTCATAGGCTCCGGAGCGGGACTTCCACAATTTATGAAAATCTCTGGTGAGAACCTTTTAGGGGTCTATTCGGCAAACGAATACCTAACCCGCATAAATCTCATGAAGGCATATCTGCCGGAATATGAAACACCCATAAAGCCTGCAAGGCGGGTTGCCGTTGTGGGCGGTGGAAATGTTGCCATGGACAGTGCCCGCTGTGCAAAACGTATGGGAGCCGAAGAAGTTTATATAGTCTACCGCCGCAGTATGCAGGAGCTTCCCGCAAGGCGGGAGGAGGTTCACCATGCCATGGAGGAGGAGATTATCTTCAAGCTCCTCAATAATCCTGTGGCAGTTTTAGGTGATGATAAGGGCATGGTGCGTGGTCTTGAATGTGTTGAAATGCAGTTGGGCGAGCCTGACGAGTCCGGCCGTCGCCGTCCGGTTGAGGTTAAAGGCTCAAACTTTGTTCTTGACGTAGACGCTGTAATAATCGCCATTGGCACAAGTCCAAATCCCCTTATAAAATCCACTACCGAGGGTCTTGAGGTGAACAAAAAAGGCTGTATAATCGCCGACGAGGGCGGCTCTACCAGTCGTGAGGGGGTTTTTGCCGGAGGAGATGCCGTAACGGGGGCGGCAACAGTAATTCTTGCCATGGGAGCGGGAAAAAAAGCCGCTGAAAGCATAGATGAATATATAAAAAGCAAATACGCATAAATAATAAGGCGCACTCACTTTATGGTGAGTGCGCCTAGAGTTTTAACAATAAATAAAAAAGCGAGTTGACATAACATTGGTTAACATAATTATGGGCGTTTGTTTTTCTTATAAATCATCCAAAGTCCCCGCATTAAAAGCTCTTTATCAATGACTATGTCCTTGCGTTTGCAGTGGGGAATAATTGTGTCTGCCCAGTCTCCCGACGCAACAATGGATACCTTGTCTCCCAGCTCATCTTCAATTCTTTCTATAAGCCCGTCTATCATAGCGGCAGAGCCGTGGACAAGGCCGCTTTGCATACAGGTATCTGTGGATTTGCATATAACCTGCGGAGTAGGGCTTATACTAACATTGGAAAGCTGGGCGGCGGCCCGAGCCAGCGCCACCTGAGATACCATGGGGCCGGGGCAGATAACCCCACCCACATAGCGGCCTGATTTATCAAGGATGCCCATGGCCGTAGCGGTTCCCATTTCTATGATGACGCAGGGCAGAGGATATTTGGCTATGGCGGCAACAGCAGCGGAAACAAAGTCCCCACCTAACTCCGTTGGGTCTTCCAAACGTATATCCAGCCCTGTTTTAACACCGGGGCCCACAACCAAGGGCTTTATCCCCGTTGCCTTTTTAACGGCAGATTCCATTATTCCTGTCAAAGTGGGAACTACGGAGGCTATAATGGCTCCATCAACTGTTTTAAGGTCAAAGCTGTTTTGCCTTGCCACAAGGTCGAGAAAAACAGCATATTCGTCGGCAGTCCGAGCTTTATCCGAAGATAATCTTGCTGAAAAAACGTCCTTTTCACCGTTCATAACTGAGAAAACAACATTAGTGTTGCTGATGTCAATCGTCAATACCATAAGGTGCCCCCCAAAGATTTTCATGCTTATTTATATGTATAGTTTATCAAAGCAGCCCTGCTAAGTCAAACTCTTAAAATACTTTCTGCCTTGCTGTTAAAACATCAAAAACGCACAAAAAAAGCTTGCAAATATATGTATGATGTGCTATACTACTAATGTTAGTGTAAGTAGAGAGTGTGACGAGTGGGGCTTTCCCACTTTTTTTGTTGAGCTAAAATTAATTGTAAGAAAATGGTAGTGGTGTTAGTATGAGTAAAATTAAAGATATTATAAGTGAGATAGCCTTGCCCATAGTTGAAAAGCTTGGCTGTGAGCTTTGGGATGTAGAATATGTTTCCGAAGCGGGCCAATGGTATCTTCGGGTCTATATTGATAAGCCCGAGGGCATTTCAATAGACGATTGCGAGGCGGTAAGCCGTGCCATTGACCCGATACTTGACGAGCGTGACCCCATACCTACAAGTTATATCTTTGAAGTCTCCTCGGCGGGACTTGAAAGGCCGCTTAAAAAGCCCGAGCATTTTGAGCGCTTTATTGGAGAGCCTGTTGAGGTGAAGCTTTATAAACCGCAAAACGGCTCAAAAGTGTTTATTGGCACACTTAAAAGCCATGATAAGGGCAATGTTACAATAGACACAGATGGTGGGGAGCTTTGTTTCACTAAAGACCAAGTGGCCCTCGTCCGCACGAGACTTCTTTAATTTCGGGAGGATAACTTATAATGAACGCTGAATTTTTTGCGGCAATTGAAGATATAGAGCGGGAAAAAGGAATTCCCAAAGAATATATGCATGAGAAAATCACTCAGGCTCTCCTTGCGGCATATAAAAAGGATAACCCTAGCTGTGGAGATAATGTTATTATCAACATGGATGACGAAAAAAAGAAAATAGATATGTTTTTGCGCATGGAGGTTGTGGAGGAGATAGAAAATCCTGCCACACAAATTCTTCCGGAAACCGCACACACTTATTCAAAACGTGCCAAACTCGGTGGGTTTATTGAGATACCCATTGAAACCAAAAAGTTCGGCAGAATAGCCGCTCAGGCCGCAAAACAGGTCATAATTCAGGGAATTCGTGAGGCTGAGCGTGGAATTATCTTTGATGAATTTACATCTAAGGAGCAGGAGATACTTACGGGAACTGTCTCCAGAATAGAGCCGAGAACAGGCAGTATTTCCATTAAAATAAACTCAAACTCCGAATACACCGAAGCTATGCTCTCACCCAATGAGCAGATAAAGGGCGAGAATCTTACAGAAGGCCAAATGATAAAGGTCTATGTTGTAGAGGTTAGAAAATCAACCCGTGGCCCTCAGGTTCTCATTTCACGCACCCATCCGGGGCTTGTCAAGCGCCTTTTCGAGCTTGAGGTGCCGGAGATTTATGACGGAATTGTTGAAATAAAAAGCATAGCCAGAGAAGCCGGCAGCCGTACGAAGATTGCCGTCTGGTCAAACGACCCTGATGTGGACCCCATAGGCGCCTGCGTAGGGCCTAAGGGCGGACGTGTGGCCGGCATAGTCGATGAGCTATGCGGTGAGAAGATTGACATTGTAAAATACAGCGAGGACCCGACTGAATTTGTCGCAGCGGCCCTGTCTCCGGCTGATGCTGTCAGTGTTACAACCATGGATGAAGGCAAAAGTTGCAGGGTTATAGTCCCTGACACTCAGCTTTCACTGGCTATCGGCAAGGAAGGCCAAAACGTAAGGCTTGCCGCAAAATTAACTGGCTATAAAATAGACATAAAGCCCGAATCCGAGGGGCTTTCTAGTGAAGATTTCTAATTAACACAAAAAATAATGGGAGGTGGCCGTTGTGCCTAAAAAAATTCCTATGCGACAGTGTACCGGCTGCCGAGAGATGAAGCCAAAGCGTGAGCTTATACGGGTTGTAAGGTCACCCAAGGCTGAAATTTCCCTTGATTTTAAAGGTAAAGCGTCTGGGAGAGGAGCTTATCTTTGTCAAAATCCCCTTTGTTTAAAAAAGGCTATTAAAAGCCGTGCCCTTGAACGTTCGCTGGAAGTTTCCATTCCTGAGGAAATTTACGCTCAGCTTGAAGAGCAGATGGAGGCGGAGAATGGATAAAACACTGGGTTACCTTGGCCTTGCGAAAAAGGCCGGAGCTTTGCAATCCGGAGAGACGAACTCCGGAGCGGCGGTAAGAGCCGGTAAGGCAAGGGTGTTGCTTTTAGCCTCTGATGCGTCGGAAAATGCCCGCCGCCGTGCCGAGGGCTTCATATACTCTACGCAAACGCCCCTTGTCACCCTGCCTTATTCAAAGCTGGAGCTATCCTCTGCGGTTGGCTCTTCCGATTGCGCAATGGCCGCTATTACGGACATAGGGCTGGCGGCTGTTTTCATGTCATCCTTGTGCGACAGAAGTGATTCCTATAAGGACACGGCAGAGCTTCTGATGCTTAAAAATGAAAAAGCAAAAACTCGAAAGCGGGAGGCTTTGGCACACGACAGGAACAAAAAAATGGGCAGGACCGTTAAAGACGCTAAATCGGGTAAGAGGAGGAAGAATAAATGAGTACACTTATAAAATACAGGGTTCACGAGGTAGCAAAGGACTTTAAGCTCAGCTCCAAGGACATATCTAAGATTTTGTCTGACTATGCAAGCCCCCCAAAAAACCATATGCAGGTTTTGGAGGAGAAAGAGCTTGACCTTATTTTTGAATATCTTACCCATAACAATCAGATAGATGACCTTGCTGAGGTTTTTGAAGTATCTGAAAAGCCTAAGCAGACTTCAAATGACAAACCTGCGGAAAAACCCGCACAGGGGAGTGGTGGTGCATCTGCCGCCACACCTGCGGCGCAGCCTGCGAAAAAACGTGAGGAGAAAAAGCCCCACACCCCAAAAGCAGTGCCGGAAAAGCGTGTTATAGACACTCGTGGCGCAACTGTCAATATAGCAAAATATGACGAGCGCATTGAAAGACTTGTTCCGGAAAAGGCTCAAAACCTCCAACGTGGCAAGGAGAAATTTACCAATAAAAACAGAAATCGTCAGGTTCCCAGCGCAAAAAGAAGACAGGAGGAGAGGGATAAAATCCAGAAACTCCAGTTTGAGATTGCGAAAAAGGCTCCCTTAAAAGTATATATTCCCGATGAAATTAATGTGGGAGAGCTTGCAAGCCGGATGAAAAAGACGGGGGCAGAGGTTGTTCGCCAGCTTATAAAGCTTGGCACCATGGCCTCCTTATCTGACGTTATAGATTATGAAACTGCCGCTCTTGTGGCCATGGAAATGGGCTGCAAGGTTGAAAAGGAAGTTATAGTCACCGTTGAGGAAAGACTCATAGATGACCGTGAGGATAGCCCCGATGAGCTTATTTCAAGAGCCCCTGTGGTTGTGGTTATGGGTCACGTTGACCATGGAAAAACCAGCCTGCTTGACCGCATAAGAGAGGCCAATGTGGTCAGCGGAGAGGCCGGTGGCATAACTCAGCACATCGGTGCCTACCGCATTGAGGTAAACGGCAGCCCCATCACATTTTTAGATACCCCCGGCCATGAGGCTTTCACTTCAATGCGAGCCAGAGGAGCCAGCGTGACGGATGTTGCCATCCTTGTTGTTGCGGCGGATGATGGCATAATGCCCCAGACTATCGAATCAATAAACCACGCAAAGGCAGCTGAAATCCCAATTATTGTTGCTATAAATAAAATGGATAAACCCACAGCAAACCCTGAGCGTATAAAACAGCAGCTTACAGAGCATGAGCTTGTCAGCGAAGAGTGGGGCGGAGACACTATTATTTGCCCCATATCGGCAAAAACCGGAGACGGTGTTGATAAGCTTTTGGAAATGGTTGCCCTTTCCGCTGAAATGCGTGAACTTAAGGCAAACCCCAACCGCAGGGCAAGAGGAACTGTTATCGAAGCACGTCTTGATAAGGGCTGCGGCCCCATTATGACCGTACTCGTTCAAAACGGCACCCTTAAACAGGGAGACACCATAATTGCCGGAACGGCTGTGGGTCATGTGCGTGTTATGACAAACGACAAGGGAGTCCGTGTTACAGAGGCGGGGCCTTCCGTACCTGTGGAAATAACCGGTATGTCCGAGGTTCCCGGTGCGGGAGACACCTTCAACGCCGTTGATGATGAGCGTATGGCTCGGGAGCTTGTGGCTCAGAGAAAGCAGCAGAATAAGGACGCTCTTATAGGTGCACCTAAAAAGGTATCTCTCGAGGACCTCTTTGCCCAGATACAGCAGGGCGAAATTAAAGACTTCAACATAATCGTCAAGGCAGACGTTCAGGGCAGCGCCGAGGCTGTTAAAGCCTCTTTGCAGAAGCTCACAAATGATGAAGTTCGTGTTCGTGTTATCCATTGCGCTGTGGGCGCTGTCAGCGAATCTGACGTTATGCTTGCGGCAACAAGCGGCGCTTTGATAGTCGGCTTTAACGTTCGGCCGGATGCCGCCGCCCGTGACTACGCCGCAAGGTCCAACGTTGATATACGTATGTATCGGGTAATCTATGACTGCATAAACGAAATTGAATCCGCCATGAAGGGTATGCTTGCTCCCAAGTACAAGGAAGTTGTCATAGGCCATGCCGAAGTTCGCCAGATAATTAAAATTTCAAAGATTGGAACGGTTTGCGGCAGTTATGTTTTAGACGGAAAGATTACAAGAAACTCCAGTGTTCGTGTTCTGCGTGACAATGTGGTTATCTTCGAGGGCGAGCTTTCCTCTCTGCGGCGCTTTAAAGACGACGTTAAAGAAGTTGCCACAAACTACGAATGCGGTATAAGCATAGAAAACTTTAACGATGTTAAAGAAGGCGACGTTATTGAAGCTTTCATAATGGAACAAATTGAGGTTTAAGCTGTAAAAACCAGAAATGCCGTATGTTTGGGACAAATTAAGGTAAATAAGCCGGTATTCCGCACACAATAGAATACAGGTAGTGCCGGCTCTTAAATCCGATACAGGAGGCAGGATATGTCAGGATACAGAATTGATAGAACCAATGATGATATAAGAATCGTTTTAAGCGAGCTTTTGCGTTCGATAAAAGACCCCAGAGTAAATCAGGGGATGCTAAGCGTAACAAGAACCGAAACAACGGGAGATTTGCGTTACTGCAAGGTATATGTGAGCGTTTATGGGCTGGAAAACGAAAAAGAACTAAAAAAAGGACTTAAGTCTGCTTCTGGCTGGCTGCGGCGGGAGCTTTCAAAAAAGCTTAGCCTGCGTTATACGCCGGAGCTTATCTTCGAGCTTGACGACTCTATCGAGCACGGCGCACATATAAACAAAATTATAAGCGCCCCTGGGTTCATAAAGCAAAAGGAACAGGATGAGGGTATGGAGGGGAAAAAGCTTGACGATTAAAGAAGCGGCAGAAAGACTGCTTGAACAGGACGATTTTCTGATACTCACCCACCAAAGGCCGGACGGAGACACAATAGGCTCCGGCGCAGGGCTTTGCTATGCTCTGCGTAAGGCGGGGAAAAATGCATTTTTATACAACAACCCCCAGTTTTCAGATAGCTATGACTGGGCGGCCGAGCCTTATATTGAAGCCGAGGGTTATAAGCCCAAATATGTTATTGCCGTCGACCTTGCGGATGCTAAGCTTTTCCCCAAGGGCTTTGAGGGCGAGGTTGACCTTTGCATAGACCACCACTTATCAAACACCTTTTACGCAAAGGAAACTCTGCTTATGGACCGCTCCTCCTGTGGGGAGGTTGTTTTAGAGCTTAGCAAGGAGCTTTGTGAGCTGGACTCGGTTTTGGCTGACCTTTTGTATATTGCGGTTTCCACTGATACGGGCTGCTTTGTATACGGAAACACCAATGCCGACACCCACAGGGCGGCAGCTTTGCTTTTTGATGCAGGGGCTAAAACCCAGTTTTTAAACAAGCTTTTATTCCGCACAAGCTCCAGAGCCCGCCTTGCTCTTGAGGGGATGATTTTCTCATCTTTGCGTTATCACCATGAGGACAAAACGGTTGTTTCAATAGTTACAAAAAAGATGCTGGAAGAAGCCGGAGCAGAGGAAAAAGACTGTCAAGACATAGCTTCTTTGCCCGGAAGGGTTGAGGGGGCACACACAAGCATTGTTATTAAGGAAGGTGACAAGGGCTTTTGTAAAGTTTCCCTGCGCACTAATGGTATAGTTAACGCTTCAAATATTTGTGCCCTTTTTGGAGGGGGCGGCCACGCAATGGCTGCCGGTTGCTCTATTAAAAAAAGCTGCCTTGAGGCAGAGGCCATGCTTATTGAGGCAATAGGGAAGGAATATGAATGAACGGCATCCTCCTCATAGATAAGCCTTCCGGCTGGACAAGCCATGACGTAGTGGCAAAGCTGCGGGGGATTTTGGGCGAAAGACGCATCGGACACGCCGGAACTCTTGACCCTATGGCAACAGGGCTGCTGGTGATATTTGTGGGCAGGGCTACAAGGGCGGTTCAGTTTGCAGAAAGTCAGGAGAAGGAATATTTTGCTCATTTTCGCTTTGGAATTGTAACGGACACTCAGGATATAACGGGGAACATTCTCCAAAGCTCTGATAAAACCATTACAAAACAGGAACTTTATGCTGTTCTTCCGGAATTTACCGGTGAGATAAGTCAAATTCCGCCTATGTATTCTGCTGTAAAGCTTAAGGGGAAAAAACTCTATGAGCTTGCTCGTCAGGGCCTTGAGGTGGAAAGGGAAAAGCGTACGGTTACAATAAAAAAGCTTGACTTAGAAGCCGAAAGAGAGGGAGATTTTCTCTTTCGGATTGTCTGCTCAAAAGGAACATATATAAGAACCCTCTGCCATGATATTGGCCAAAGGCTTGGTGTGGGCGGGGCACTTTCCGCCCTCCGGCGGGAAAAATCAGGGAGTTTTTCCGTTGCAGATGCCTACACAATGGAGCAAATATCCGAGCATTCTCAAAATGGCAGCCTTGAAAGCTGTTTTTTGTCTGTGGACAGTCTTTTTTCAGAATATAAGCCACTGACATTAACAGAGCAGCAAAAAAGAAAATGCCTTTGCGGTAATTCCTTTGAGACTTCTGTTCCTGATGGAACATACAGAGCCTATGCCGATGATGGCAGCTTTTTGATGCTTGCCTTGGCGAAAGATGGAGTTATGAGCACTATAAAAAGCTTTTTTGAGGTTTAATGACTAAAGTTATAGAAGGCGCCGTATTTCGGCACCTGTTTATTAGGTCTGCGGTGCAAATGCCGCACGGAGGTCACGTATGTCTATTATTCCTGTAAATAAAACGGTTGTCGCTCTGGGATTTTTCGATGGGGTGCATAAAGGTCATGCCCAGCTTATTAATATGGCAAAAAAACGAGCCTTGGAAATTGGTGCTTCACCTGCTGTCTTATCCTTTGATGTCAGCCCCGAGTCCATAGTTACAGGATACGAAGTTCCCCTTATAGGCAGCATGGAAACAAGAGCCGACATAATTAAGCGTTTTTTTGACGTGGAAGATGTAATATTTTGTCACTTTGACAAGGCCATAATGACAATGCCTTGGAAAGATTTTATTGATTTTATCGTCTCGGAATATGGAGCCGTCCATGTGGTTATAGGCCATGATTTTCGCTGTGGTTACAAGGGTGAGGGAAACCCTGAAAAAATAAGCGCATACTGCTCTGAGATTGGCCTTGGCTGCGATATAATACCAAAGTTTACTTTGGATGGTATAACTGTCAGCTCCACATATATAAGAGGGCTGATTGCCGGAGGGGATATAGCAAGGGCAAATTATTTTTTGGGTCATCCTTATATTTTTGCGGGAATAGTTTCAAAAGGACATAAGGTGGGCAGGAAAATCGGCAGTCCCACCATAAATCTTAAATGCCCCAACGGTCTTATACTTCCGGCAAACGGAGTTTATGCAACTCAGGTTTATTTTTGCGGCAGGTTTTTACCCTCGGTTACCAATGTTGGTGTTCGCCCCACCTTCGGCGGCAAAGACGAGATTAGTATCGAAACATATATTTTGGACTTTGAAGGTGACCTTTACGGGGAATATGTATCTATCGAATTTTATGAGTTTCTGCGTTCCGAGCAAAAGTTTTGCGATGCCGAAGAGCTTAAGGTTCAGATAAAAAAGGACTGTAAGGCGGCTATTGAAGTTTTATCTTCTATAAATCTTTAAAAACTGATATAAATTTAAAAAGCTGCCGGTATAATCACCGGCAGCATTTTTTAAAGTATAATAATTTTTATTTTGCCAAAACCTTTTTAAGCCTTGCGTAACGGGGCAAAGAATGTTCTGTTACTCTTTCGGGCTGACCTTGGATAAGGGGCAGGGCATAGCGGATGAAATCCTCTGTTACGTTATTGCCCTCGGGGCTTATCCAGTCAAGGGGAACCTTTTTTTCAAAGTTTGCCACTTCTTTTAAGGGAATAAGCTTAGTTTTGCAAACGTATTCGCCGTTTTCCTCATGGCGCTCGAAGGCAAGCATTTTTCCGCTCTCGCCGTTTAAGGCAGCTTCCACAGCGGCGCTGCCCGCCAAAACTGCCTCATCAAGGTCAACCTTCGAGGCAAGATGAGCGCCGCAGCGCTGGAGCAAACTTAGCTCTATACCACGAACCTTCGCTCCGGTGCGCTCTTTAAGAGCATCGGCAAGGCGTACGGCAAGTCCGCCCAACTGAGCATGGCCAAAGCCGTCTGTTGCGGAGGTTTTTGCCTCGGATACAAAGCTTCCGTCGGCGTAATGTATCCCTTCGGAAACAGCAATAAATGCCTTTCCCGTCTCTTTATAGATTTTTTCCACATCTGCATAAAACTTTTCCATATCAAAGGGCTTTTCCGGCAGATAAATTAAATCCGGACCGGCACCGCAATAGCTGGCAAGGGCGGCAGAGCCTGCAAGCCAGCCTGCGTGACGACCCATAATTTCGATAACAGTTATCATGCCGGTATCATATACTCTGGCGTCCTTTGAAACTTCCATGCAGGTGGTGGCGATATATTTTGCGGCGCTGCCAAAGCCTGGGCAATGGTCTGTGCCGAAAAGGTCGTTATCTATGGTTTTTGGAACACCGATTACACGGCACTCATAGCCGACACTGTCAAGATAACGGCTTATTTTTTCGCAGGTATCCATGGC
>JAAYFX010000374.1 GCA_012728025.1 Clostridiales bacterium | reverse complement strand
TGTCGATAACTACCGTATCAAAGTTCTCGCGGCCTTTCGGCGAACAGAGCTGGTTAACGGCATTTTTGAAATCAGACCAAGAGGCTATTGGAACTGGGGTAAAACCGGTCAGACCCTCGCCGCCGTTCTCTGTCATCAGAAAGATGGGGCGCGGAGCTTGAGAGCAAAGAGTAGACTTTCCAGTCTTTGATTTCCCCACTATCAGTATAGACTTGGAATTTAAGGAAGCATTAATTGTTGTTTTCACAGGAATTTCAAAGATATTTCCTACTGCCATGTGTTTCTCCTTTCAAGTTTGAAAGTATTGTTCAAAATAATTCTCATTTTCTTTTCACTTTCTATATATAGTATACCATAAAAATTTTTTTAATTCAAATTTTAAAAATCGTAGCCAATTCCATGGACTTCGTAATCGGTTATTAAAAGTTGCGGCGTTCGGTTTCCCTGAAACTCGTTAATTTGAGCGCGGCCGACGATGGTTGCTCGATAATACTCTCCTGAGCCGTCGTACGGCAAATTCAAAGAGTCGAATTCCTCTTGCCCTGAACCAAACTTAATACAAACTACGCCGTTTTTCGCGGTTATCCGGAGTGTCGGGCGGCCTTTCTGTTGACCAACCAAAGCCAAAGTTCCGGGGCCAATAAGTACATTGGTAAGGGCAATGAGCGGCTCCTTGAGGCCTTGTCCCCAGATATTCTCGAAACCAGATAATGTTTCAATAACATCACAGATCTCAGGGTCGCCGGCATCGGCAACAAAATCGCAGTTATAAGTCGGCGTTACATCGACATCGGCGTATTTTTCATTGAAGTAATCTTGCAAGGCAGATACATTCAGACCCGTCATTGCAATGCCGAAAGCGGCGGAGTGCCCTAGACTATAAATACAAAGTCCAGACTCTTCGCACTGTTCGCGGAAGCCTGCAAAGGCTTCGATTGTGGTTGGGGCACGGCAAGAGCCGTTAAAGGTTCCATCTTCATTTTGGAAAACAATGATAAAAGGCCGCTGATAGACTTCCTGCAGCCTGCCGCAAACCAGCCCAGCCAGGCTGCGATACTCTTCCTCGAAGTCGTCTCTGCCGATTGCCACAATGATGACCTTATTTTCGGCCAGTCCTTCGTCTTCGATGACTTGGTCAATTAGCCCCATAAGCTTCCCTTGGCGGCGAGTTTGTCGGCTCTTTGCGTTAGTAATCAAGCGATAAGACTCTGCGACAAGCGGCACCATCTTTCCCTTTGTATTGCGGTTGCCGCTAGGCACGAGATTATCGTTAGCGTCATTAAGCAGCGCCTTCAGTAACATATCCTTTTCCTCAATGGAACCTATACGGGTAATTGCATTGAAAAGCGGCGCTATCTGAAACGCAACCTTAGTTGGGTTCAGGGTTCCTTTGATTTTAAAGTCATTTGCGAAAAGGCATTGTTGAAGTAAGGGGTTTCTTACATTCTCATGCCGCAGCCCTTCTTGAACCAAAAAACGAGTTTCTTTCGAGGTCAAGTCCATAACATCCGCAACTAAGCCGACGGCGACCAAATCGAGAGAGTTATTAGCGATATTAAGAGAGAGCAAATCATCCATTACGCGGCAAGTCTGCCAAACAACGCCAACTCCCGAAAGGCTCTTATTGAGATACTTCTCTGATTGCTGATTATTAACGACAATCAAATTATCGCCGTTTCCAGACTCTTTTGTCTGGTGGTGATCGAGGACAACTATATCGATACCGAGAGCATTTAAAGCATCGTATTGAGCTTGGGTGCCACTGGCATCGGGGATAATCAGCAAAGCTGGTTTAATAACATCCCTTATCTCTTTCATAATATCGGTATCACTAAGTCCGTGAGTCTTTGTTTCGTGCTGAAGCCATTTGAACTTCGGCATATTACCTTTCCAAGTACAGTTTTCGCCGACTAAGCCGCTTTTGCGGGCATCTTCAAAGTAGTTGATTAAGACTGCGGTACTTGTAAATCCATCGGCGTCGCAGTCATTAAGAATTGCGACTGTCTCGCTATTCTCTAAGTGCCAAATAATCTTCTTCGCGGCAAATTCAATATTGTCTAAGTCATAAGGTGACTGCACGGCGTTTTCCCAAGTGCAGTCAAAGAAGTCATCTACATTTTCAATGCCGCGATTGGTGAGTACAACTGCAATAGGGTCGAGGTCTTGACTATATTTGGCTAGATTTTTCGAGTTATTTATTTCTTTAATATTCAAAACGCACTTATCTCCGTTTCTTGATGCTTTTTGTTTAAGTAATGGTATCCAATACAAATCGCATCATAAATGTCTTGCGCGGTACCGGCAACTCCGTATTGTTTCTCAACAAACTCTTCGGCGCCGGCCTTACGAGAGGTTCTATCTCTTTTATGGATGCCACAAGTGTACTGCCAACTAGAAGGGGAGACAGAATCAATTGGGATATTCTTATTTGCGGCGAGGAGCTCAAGAACTCCAAATACATTTGCCAATACAAACATGGTTTTCCAGTTAGCTTTCGGGCCTCGGTTATCTTCTTCGCCGCCAACCGGGTCTTCGATAACTATCTGATGAGGCTTTGTTCGGTCGATTACTTTCTCGAACTCCTCATAGATGTATTTGAGCCGCGGGCCGCCTGTTAATGACCTGGGGCGCGGCTCAACAGTTCCCCATTCAATGAGTTTATTATCTTCAAATAAGGCAAAACCAGATAGCCGCGCGGCTTGGTCTATACATAAAATTCTCATTCATTCTCACCG
>JAAYFX010000030.1 GCA_012728025.1 Clostridiales bacterium | reverse complement strand
GGTGTGAGTGGCGGGTACGATTTTGTTGATGTGCGTGATGTGTCGAAGGGCATTATTTCGGCCTGTGAAAAAGGCAGGCAGGGCGAGTGCTATATTCTATCAAATAGGTTTTTCAAAATCCGTGAAATTCTTAATATCCTCCATAAAATTACAAGCAAGAGGAAGATAAAAGTTTTTTTGCCCCTCTGGTTTGTAAAGGCAACAGCTCCCCTTGCAGAGCGATATTATGAGATACTCAAGCAGACACCCCTGTTCACGCCTTATTCCATTTACACCCTTAATTCAAATGCACTGTTTTCTAACGAGAAAGCAAGGGACGAGCTGGGCTATACCACAAGAGATATGAGGGATACGCTGGAGGATACTGTAAGTTGGTTGAAAAGTCAAGGCAGGATTTAAATTTTGGGAGCTTAGGCGCGATTTAAAGCGTATACTTTTATAAAACGAAGCAGGTATAAAATTTATGCCTGCTTCGTTTTTAAGGTAAACATCCCCTAGACAGAACCGTCAAGGGAGCAAATTATACAAATTTGATGACAGATACTATAATACACTGCGTGGATATCATACTCTCCATATCCATAAAGACTACAATATGTAAGGTGATGCCAGATGAATTTATATAGTCCCTTTGCCATAAAATAAGGAAAGGCTGTTTTATTTTTTAAACTACAAAACTGATGTGGAAATATAGACATTATATTGTAGAATGAGCAGGAAAGTTGGTAATCACATGGAAAAGCTAAGTCGGGAATTTTACCGCAGAGATGCCCTGACCCTTGCGAAAGAACTTCTGGGTAAGGTTCTTGTAAACGAAACGGGAAGCGAAAGACTGGCCGCCAAAATTGTTGAAACCGAAGCATATATGGGGCCTGATGATAAGGCTGCCCATTTCTATGGCGGCAAAAGAACGCCCAGAACCGATGTTATATACGGTGACGGAGGTTTTGCTTATATATATCTTATCTATGGAATGTATCATTGCTTTAATATAGTCACAGGGATAAAAAACGAGCCGCAAGGTGTGCTTATAAGGGCTGTGGAGCCTTTGGAAGGTTTTGATAGCATGGCACAAAACAGATTTAAGCTGCCTTATAAAGAGCTTCGTCAAAAGCAGGTTTTGGGTCTTACAAATGGGCCGGGAAAGCTTTGTCTCGCCCTTGCTCTTGATAAAAGCCTGAATAAACATGACCTTTGCTCTGACAGGCTGTATGTGGAAGACGGATGTGTTTTCAAGGATACAATAGTCCACTCCAAGCGTGTTGGTATAGATTATGCTGAGGAGGCAAGGGATTTTCCTTGGCGTTTTTATATTCAGGGCAACAGCTATGTATCTGTTAAATAAGCGCTTTATCTTCTGTTTCAAGTAATGTTAAAGCTCTCCCCACATTCGGCTGGGATATAAAATTAAAAAAGCGATGACCGGCTTTTTACAGGCCGGTCATCACTTTTTTCCTCATGGGCTTTACAGCAACTTTTATAATATTTCATCAGGTTTTATAAGAAGTATTGCCCTTCTCAGCTTTTTATTTCTGCCTTGTCCCCAACACTTATTCAAGCAACAACAATTGAATTGCCCAAAATTTCCTTAGCTCTTTTTTTAGTTTCCGCAACTTCCCTTGTAATGGAGTTTATATCCTCAAACTGATAAGCTTCACTAGTTACAATTGCGATAGATAAGGTGGCTATGGGGAACCTTTCTGTTATCCCGTTCCTGTTTCGGGTTATTATATATCCCCTATCCCAGTCTACCTCACTGTATATTTGCTTTATTCGATTCCTAAAGCAATCTATAAGCTCCTGACATTGGGGCTTTACATCTGTCGTATTTGTTATAATAACAAAATCATCTCCCCCGATATGTCCGATAAAATTGCTTTCTTTAAAGCATTGCCTGATTGTATCGGCAAGCGCCTGAATCATCCTATCTCCACAACTAAAACCGTAGCTATCATTAAATGCCTTAAAATTATCTATATCTATGTATATCAGGGCGAAAGGCTCTGGATTACTTATGGATTTTAATATCATCTCTTCGATAAGCATATTCCCCGGAAGCTCTGTCAGGGGGTTAATATCCATGGCTCGACGAAGCTGAATATTGATTGCCGTTGTTAAAAGGGCTTTTACCGTTGCTATGCCCAGATATTTATTATCTTTTGTAACCACCACAGCATCATAGGTTTCCGTATCGGCCCGTGCCATTGCTGTTTTTGAGACAGCTTCAATGGAGGCGGAAGCATCAACTATAAGACTGTCGGTTTTCATAAGCTCCTTTGCTGTTTTTCTTTGATTTATACTAAAATCGTAGCGGCCGGCAAAGGCTTCAAGAATCGTGTTCCTTAGCAAAACCCCGTGAAACTTTCCATCTTCGTCAACAACGCATATTTCCATAATACTTGAATCTGACTTGAAGCGGTCAAGAGCATCCAGAATACGGCTGTCCGGAGAAATAAGGTTGCCTGCCTCCGTTATAGCTTCTACACAGCCAAATAAGGAATATATGCAAGACCTTGATGCCGTTTCTTCCTTCATGCGTATTAGCAACTCTCGCTTTTCACTTTCCAAAGACTCAAATTCGCTGGCGGGACGCCTGAAAAAATACCCCTGCCCGTAAGGAATGCCCAACTTCATTATCTGACGCAGCTCATCCTCGGTTTCAATGCCTTCGGCTATTAGATAAATTCCCATCTCCTGACAAAAGTTGCACATACTGTTGACCATGGAAATTTTAAAGGCGTCAAGATGAATGTTTCTGATTATCGACATATCGATTTTCAGATATTGTGGCAGTGTGCTATGTATGCGGTTCATACCGGAGTAGCCTGCTCCAACATCGTCTATGGCAATGTGAAAGCCCATTTGCTGATATTTGTCAATTGCTTTCTCAAAGCTCTCAACATCTTCCACAGCAGAGCGCTCTGTTATTTCAAACACTATATCCTCGGGTGTAAGACCGTATGACGAAAGCTTGTCATCTGTAAAGCCATCTATAAAGTCCGGCTCATAAATCAGATTCGCATCAACATTTAGAAACAGCTTTGAGCCGCGCGGCTTGCGCCCGGCTTCTTTTATCGACCTTTCTCTGCAAAGGCACTCCAAAGGTGAAGACTGGCCTATTTGTGTGGCCAGTGAAAAGAGCCTGTCAATACTCAGTCTGTATTCAGGGTTTATAATGCGGCTGAGAGCCTCATAACCATAGATTTCACCATCCGAAAGAGAAACTATCGGCTGATATACGGGCGTAATGCTCTCTGTTCTTAAAATATCGAAAAACTGTTGAGATTCATTTTTATCGACCCACATTAAACACTACTCCCAAACAAGCTTAATAAGCCTAAGTTATTTTGAGGTAAGTCAAACCTCGATATGCTTCCAGTTTAAACTATATCTGGCAATTTGTCTAGCATTTATAAGTGAAGTTTGTATGAATTGTTAGTCAGTTTATTTTTTTAGTAAGTTATACCCAAAATCAAATGAATATAAAGGCAACACTTAGCTGTTTTATATGGCCATTTCTTTCAATTTTATAAAACCTTGGCAAGAAAATCAATAGTTCTCGGCTCACAGGGATTATTTAAAAGCTTGTCGGGTGTTCCCTCCTCAACAATATAGCCGCCATCCATAAAAAGAATCCTGTCTCCCACTTCACGGGCAAAGCCAATTTCATGGGTCACAACCACCATGGTCATACCCGTTTTTACGAGGTCTTTCATAACGCTTAAGACCTCTCCCACCATTTCAGGGTCAAGGGCGCTTGTTGGCTCGTCGAAAAGCATTATATCAGGGTTCATGGCAAGAGAACGGGCAATAGCCACCCGCTGCTTTTGTCCGCCGGAGAGCTGGGCCGGATAAGCATCCGCCTTATCGGAAAGACCAACCTGCCTTAAAAGCTCGTCTGCCTTTTTCTCCGCCTCCTGCTTGCTCATTGTTTTGAGAGTCAAGGGTGCCAGCATAATGTTTTCCTTTGCGGTTTTGTGGGGAAAAAGATTAAAGTGCTGAAAAACCATGCCGATATTCCGGCGGATTTTATTAATATCCGCTTTTTTATCAGTAAGGTTGTAACCATCTACTATTATAGTTCCCCCGTTTATTTCTTCCAAACGATTAAGGCAACGCAGGAAGGTGGACTTTCCGGAGCCGGAGGGGCCTATGATAACCACAACCTCCCCTTCCGCTATCTCTGTTGAAATATCCTTTAAAACCTCTAGCTTGCCAAAGGATTTTATAAGGTTTTTCACTACTATTTTATTATTTGCCATAGCTTGTCCTCCTTTCAATCATCTTGGCGATTGAGGACAAAACGGATACAACAACCCAGTAGTAAATACCCACCATCGCATACATGATAAAGGCTTCCATGTTGTTCGCAACTATAATTTTTGTGTTCTGCACCAGCTCCCGCACAGCAATGACAGACAGCAGAGATGTGTCCTTCAATGTAACGATAAACTGGTTAATCATTGAGGGCAGCATAATGCGAAAAGCCTGAGGCAGAATGATTTTTATCATCGCCTGACCATAGGATAGGCCAAGGCTTCTAGCAGCCTCCATCTGGCCCTTGTCCACAGCCTCAATACCGCCTCGAATAAGCTCTGTCATATAGGCGCCGGCATTTATTGACATAATCACAACGCTTGCAACCATCCAATCCCACTTAAAACCAAAAACCATGGGAAATCCGAAATATATGAACAAAATCTGCACAATCAGCGGGGTTCCTCGGATGATGCTTATATAAACGTTTGCGATAGATTTTAAAATCCGGAATTTAGATATTTTAAAAATGGCAAAAACCACACCAATGAGGGTCGCAATAAGCAAAGAAGCTGCTGTTACCCAGAGGGTGATTTTCATAGCGGACATATAGGACGGAAAATACTTAATAAACAGGTCAAAAAATTTCATGGGCGTGTTTCCTATCTGTATTAAAATTTATGCTAAAACAAAAATCCGCACTCGCCTTGCTATTTTAGCATAAATCCGGAATGTGGCAGTCACTTAAAAAGAACCTGCCGGCAGCCGGAGCGAAAGGCTCCGGCCGCCGTCTTTGTTTCAGCTTCTTAGTTTTCTTCGAAATATGTGTTTAAAATTTCGTCATATCTGCCGTCTTCCTTGAAGCGCTTTAGCCCTTCGTTAAATGCGGCAATCAGCTCGGGGTTATTGTCACGAAGTACGGCAAAGCCATAAGGTGTGGATGCCTCGGACTGATGAATAACCTTGCAGCCAACATTGCCTCTGGCAATTTCGTACTGGATTACAGGATAATCCTCAAAGCAGGCCATGGCCTGAGAGGACTCCACATAGGTGTACATGATGGCAGACTCGTCCACATAGATTAGCTCAAGCTCATATTCATCCATGATGGATTCGGCATACTTTGCGCCCTCGGTTCCGGTCTTGGCGACTACGGTCTGACCTCTGAGGTCCTCGAGAGAATCAAAGTCGGCATCAGCCTTTACAGCTACGCCGGTGGTGGTGCTGTAATAAGAGTCGGAGAAGTCATACTTTTGCTCACGCTCATCGGTTATGGACATTCCGGCAATCATAGCGTCCACCTGACCTGCTTCCAAAGCTGTGACAGAGGCTGTGAAGCCAAGGATGCTCCATTCCACCTCAAAGCCCATCTCTTCGGCAATGCCCTCCAGAAGCTGGATGTCAATTCCTGTGTGATTGCCATTGTCGTCTTCAAACTCAAAGGGAGCGAAGGTGGTGTCGGTTCCCACTGTGTAGGTTTTTCCTTCTGCCTGCTCATATAAAGCCGGCTCAGTCTCGTCGCCATTGTTGGGGATATCAGTTACATTTTCTGTGTCGGGAACGTCAGTGACTTCATTCTCCGCCTTTTGGCCGCAGCCGGCAAAAAGAGCCAAACAGAAAACCAGTGCCAGAGTCAGTGCAATTACTTTTTTCATTTTTTACCTCCGTAATTTATAGATAAATATGCAAGCCGTAAAAATCTTAAGAATCAACTGATTTTTATCGGTATGCCTTGTCAAAACAGCCCCTTAGAAAAGTTTCGGTAAGAGTTTGATAGCCAAGTCAAAGCTTAATAGTGTGGCGGATATGATGTAGCTTTTCTGCCTTTATAGCATTTATAACAAGGTGTACATATCTTTCCTGTCGGGCTGTATAAAAGAAATCGCCTCGGTCTGTTCTGACCGCCACAAAACTTATACCGGTCAAAATTTTTTTATGTATTCTGCTACCTTTGATTTCTTTTATATTTGTAGGTGTCTGCCCATAAAGGGCAGGTATTCGATGTATTTTTGCAATTATTCTGAATTTTTGTTTATAACAGATATATTATACCAAATGTTATGTATGTTGCGCAAGGCTTGTTTGCAGTTCTTGTTCCTATGCCTTGGTTTTTATACATCTTCTCCGTTTTTATCTTTGTTTGCAGAAAGAAAGCGTCTGTCAAGGTATTTAATAAAAACATAGGCCGCCACAAGCAGCACAAGCACTATGGCCAAACTGGAATACCAGCCGATATACTTAAGGCTTTGCTCCCAAGCGCTTCCTGCAAACCTTCCGGCATAAATCAAAATAGTGTTCCATACGGCAGTTCCCGCCACCGTTAGAAGGAAAAAGGGCGTAAGTTTCATTCTTGCTATTCCGGCGGGAATAGAGATAAGGCTTCTTACCAGCGGAATACAGCGGCATACAAAAACCGCCCTATACTCGTATTTTTTAAACCATACCTCAGCTTTTGTAACATCCTCCGGCTTTAACCTTATAGTCTGCCCCAGTCTTCCCGAAAGAAGTTTTTTTATTCTTTCCCTGCTTAGTACTCGCCCGAAGGCATATAAAACAGCAGCTCCCAAAACTGAGCCGATTGTGGAAAACAAAATCACCAAAGGCGCACTCATGTTTGACTGGGTTGTGAGAAAGCCGCCAAAAACGAGGACGACTTCCGATGGTATGGGCGGAAAAACATTCTCGATAAATATAAGCACCATAATGCCTATATAACCATAATTATTTATAAGTTCTATCATTGCGCTTTGCATTGGGTATGGCTCCCTCACTGATTTAAAATAGCTTTAGAGCTTTATATTATTCCCTTTATTGGACATGGCTAAAAAACACGTGGGTTTATAATAACATAATTATCCGTAAAATAATACAACAAACCGCAAATTGCTTATACAAAATCATTTTGCCCTAATAAAATTAAAAACGGAGCAGTTGAAATTGCTGCCCCGTTTCTGTAATGTTTTAATAAATATACCCACTTTGGGCTTATATAAAGCCTATCAGCGGTCGAAAAATCTTGAGAGAAATTCCTGTGTCTCCTGCTTTTCCGGTTTGCCAAAAATTTGTTCCGGACAGCCCTCCTCACAGATGACCCCGTCTTTCATGAAAACGGTGTGACTGGAAACGTCTCTGGCAAAGGCCATTTCGTGGGTGACAACAAGCATGGTAAGCCCCTCTTGCACCAAGGTCTTCATAACATCCAGAACCTCCCCTACCATCTGGGGGTCTAAGGCACTTGTAGGCTCGTCGAACAAAAGAACCTCCGGCTCCATGGAAAGAGCACGGGCTATGGCCACACGCTGCTTTTGTCCGCCAGAAATCTGACGGGGTTTGGCGTTTATATAGGCCGCCATGCCAACCTTATCAAGATATTCCTTGGCAAGCTTTTCCGCTGTGGCCTTGTCTTTTTTCAAAATCTTACACTGGCCAACCATGCAATTTTCCAAAACCGTCATGTTGGAAAAAAGGTTAAAGCTCTGAAACACCATGCCAACCTTGGCACGATAAGGGGGGACTTTAAAGCCCTTTTCAAGAATGTCTCTGCCATGAAATAAAATCTGGCCGGCAGAAGGTTCTTCCAAAAGGTTAATACAACGCAAAAGGGTGGATTTTCCCGAGCCGGAGGCGCCGATTATGCTGGTTACATCGCCTGTTTTTACAGAAAAATCTATATCCCGTAAAACCACGTTGTCCCCAAATTTTTTTCCCAGATGCCGAACCTCAAGAATAGATTCTTTCATCTTCCCCTCTCCTTTACTCCGGTCTTATCCACTTCTTTGTTCCCGCTACGAAATCGAACCATCCCACTGGTGTGGGCAAGAGTGTCGGCGGTGGCAAGGTCAAAGCTGTCGTCACCGTCCATTTTCCCCTCCAGCCAGCGAAGCAGGCGGGAGAAAGACAAGGTCATTGCAAGATAGATAGCCATGGTTATTGTTATGGCTTCAAACATTGTGTAATAGGCTCCGGAAACGGATTTGAAGGTGAAAAACAGCTCTACTATGCTGATGGCAGACAGTACGCAGGTGTCTTTTATGTTGATTATAAGGTTGTTGCCTATTTGCGGCATAATGTTACGCAAAGCCTGAGGCAGAATGACTCCCGTCATGGTCTGAACATGGGTCATGCCTATGGCCTTTGCCCCCTCGGTCTGTCCGAGGTCGATTGAAAGAATGCCCCCTCGGACAGTTTCCGCCATGTATGCCCCTGTGTTTATAGAGACAATCAAAATGGCTGCAAACATTCTTGGCAGGGTGTTTCCCGTAAGGTAGGAGTAGCCGTAAAAAATAAAAACAGCCTGTGCCATCATGGGGGTGCCACGAAACACCTCCACATAAATATTCAAAATTACCCTTGAAAGCCAAAGGAGGGCCTTTTTGAAAAAGTTGTCGTTATGCCCTACGGGAATTGTCTGGATAATTCCGCAGACAAAGCCTATAAGACAACCGATAATCGTTGATATAAGGGCTATATAAAGGGTTGTGCCGGCACCCAAAAGAAAGGAAGTGCCGTAATTTTGGAGCAAAAATACAATTCTCGGAAAAAAGCCTTCCGGTAAGGTGCCCATTAACTTTTACCTCTTTTCATGGGTTTGTGCAGTAATCTTTTAGAAAGTTTTCAAAACATCCGGCAGGGAAAAGCCACCGCCAAAATGCTTACTCAGGCGACGGAAAAAGCCGCCGCCTGAGTTTTAAGTATCTATGGCGTGTTGCCACTACCGTTCAACGCCCATCTTTTGATGAACTTCCCGCCACGCTGAATTAAAAATTCTTGCAGTGGATAAACCACAACTGCGAATTTTTGCCTTGCCTGTCGAAAAATCCCCTTCAAAATCTGAGCATTTCAGATAGTGTCAGCACACCCCTAGTTTGAAAGGGGCTGAACCGCAATGGCCTCATCCATCATTCTTGTGAAATCTTCTGTGGTAAGTGTTGCAAGACCGGCATTAAGCTTTTCTAAAAGCTCGCTGTTGCCTTTTTTGACGGAGATGCCGATGTTTATTTCCTCGTCGGAAACTTCAAAGTTGTCATCGCCGCCGGTGAAGTTAAGCATAACCATATTGGGATAGGCAACTGTGGCCGCAAGAGCCGTCGGTTCGTCGGTGACTACAAGGTTGCAAGCGCCGGAGGACAGGGCAACAAGCATGGTGGGAGCAGACTCCATGGCAGGAAGGATGTCGGCATTTTGAATTTGGGGCAGGCAAACATCATACCAAACGGTGTTAAGCTGGGAGGTGCAGATGGCACCTTCAAGGTCAGCAACGCCAGTAGCTTCGGCAAAATCGCTGTCGTTCATTGTTAAACCAACGATGGAAGCGTAGTAGTAAGGTGCTGTGAAATCAACGGTTTCAAGGCGCTTGGAGGTTATGGACTGGCCTGCTATAACACAGTCTATGGTGCCTGCAATAAGAGCCATGGGCAGGGTGTCCCAGTCGATTTTATAAATCTCCAAGTCGCATCCCATGCTATCTGCCAGAAGCTTTGCCATCATGACGTCATAGCCAAAGGCATAGTCGGAGCTGTCCACAATAGGCACAGCACCGTTTTCGTCTGTTCCCTGAGTCCAGTTGTAAGGAGCGTAGCCGCATTCCATACCAACCCGCAGAACAGCTCTTTCCTCGCCGCTGTCGCCGCCCTCATCCTTTGTGCCGCAGGCGACAAAGGCCAGCAGCATTACCATCGCAAGAAGTATCGCAATAATTTTTTTCATTTGTTTTTCCTTCCTCATCTTAAATTATGTAAATAAAAAAACCATGAGCTTTCAAACGAAAAGCACATGGCTATACATATATTATATCAGAAATTATGTATATCGGGAAGGATTTCCTTCTTCCCTTGGCCAATGACAGCTCTCCACTTTCGTGACAGTCTGCGACATATTCTCCCGCAGCCCAGCGCCTTACACCCCCTTTAAAGTTGGTGATTAGACACTTCGGCGATGACCCCTTTCCCCCTTATGAGGTACTTTTAATCATCGCTCCTCTATCATTTCGGATATTTCCAAAAAACTTGGTATTCAATTATAATTTAGTTTAACACATATGCTTTCTTTGTCAAGCCCGAAGGTTCAAAAAGTCGAAAGTCCACTTATTTCCTGTTAAATGTTTAATCTTTTTATGCTTTGTTGTTTTTACAACGGAAGTTTTTGCTTTCCTGTGTTAGACTTGCATTAATCGAAAAAACGTCGGCTTTTGTCATAGGGGCAAGGGCTGCCGCAATAAACGAACATTAATATGGAGGGTCTAAAAATATGAGTATGTTTTGTTATCAGTGTCAGGAAACCGCAAAAGGCACAGGCTGCACAATCAAGGGTGTCTGCGGAAAAAATGAAGAAGTAGCAAAGTTACAGGATCTTCTTATCTATTCGGCAAAGGGCATAGCCGAAGTAGTAGTTAAAGGGAAGATTGATGTTAATTCCATAGCAGAAGTAAACCACGAGGTCATAAACAGCCTTTTCATGACTATCACCAACGCAAACTTTGACGACAAGTCCCTTGAAGCTCAGATTAAAAAGCTTATAAGCCTTAGGGACGGACTTAAGACTCCTGCCGCTTTACAGGGTATGCATGACTCTGCCGTATTCACAGTTGGCGACAGGGCTTCCATGCTGGAAAAGGCGTCTAAGGTTGGCATTCTTGCCACCGAAAATGAAGATGTGCGCTCCCTTCGTGAGATGATAACCTATGGTCTTAAGGGCATGGCCGCCTATGCCGAGCATGCCAAAAATCTCGGTAAGGAAAGCCCCGAAATTTATGCTTTCATATATGAAGCTCTTTCCGCCGTTCAGGATGACTCCCTTTCCGCCGATGACCTTGTGGCTCTCACCCTTAAAACCGGTGATTACGGCGTTCGTGCCATGGCTTTGCTTGACGAGGCAAACACCTCCAAGTACGGCAACCCCGAGATTACCGAAGTTAATATCGGCGTTCGTGATAATCCCGCCATTCTTATCTCCGGTCACGACCTTAAGGACTTAGAGCAGCTTCTTGAGCAGACCGCCGGAACAGGCGTTGACGTTTACACTCACAGCGAAATGCTGCCTGCCCACTACTACCCCGCATTTAAGAAGTATTCTAACTTTGCAGGAAACTATGGTAATGCTTGGCACAAGCAGCTTGAGGAGTTTGAAAGCTTCCGTGGCCCCATTCTTTTCACCACAAACTGCATTGTTCCCCCCCGCAGTGAGGAAATCAAAGCCCGCATCTTCACCACCAACTCCAGCGGCTACCCCGATTGCCCCCACATTGAGGCAGACGCAAACGGGAAAAAGGATTTCTCACAGATTATCGCCCTTGCAAAAACCCTTCCCTCTCCCGAAAAGATAGAGGACGGCAAAATCGTCGGCGGCTTTGCCCACAATCAGGTCTTTGCTTTGGCAGACAAGGTTGTTGATGCTGTAAAAACCGGTGCCATCCGCAAGTTCTTCGTTATGGCAGGCTGCGACGGCAGGATGAAGTCTCGCTCTTACTACACAGAGTTTGCCGAAAAGCTTCCCTCCGACACTGTTATCCTTACAGCAGGCTGTGCAAAATACCGCTATAACAAGCTTGCCCTCGGCGACATCGGCGGCATTCCCCGTGTTCTTGACGCCGGTCAGTGCAACGACTCTTACTCCCTTGCCCTTATCGCCTTAAAGCTTAAGGAAATCTTTGAGCTTGACGATATAAACAAGCTTCCCATAGTTTATAACATCTCTTGGTATGAGCAGAAGGCTGTTATCGTACTTCTTGCCCTTTTATTCCTCGGTGTTAAGAACATCCACCTTGGCCCCACACTCCCCGGCTTCTTGTCTCCAAACGTAGCCAATGTTCTGGTTGAAAAGTTCGGCATTGCCGGCATTGGCACTGTTGACGAAGACCTTGCACTTTTCCTTGACTAAAAGTCCATAGTTTTCTCCTTTTTTACACCCCACAAGGACTTTTACCGGCCCTTGTGGGGTCTTGTATTAAAATCTCTTGCATCAGATGAAACTTGACAATTTATGTGTTCTGCCGCTGTCACAAAAGCTGAGAAATTTGTAAAATTATTATGGTATGCTTGGAAATTCCTTGTAATGTGGTATGATATAGAAGTATAAAGCTTTAAGATAAGGAGGTAAACAGCTATGGGATTATTGCGTTTTGTAAGAAGAATTATCACCGGCAGAAACACAGTTGACGGTGCGGGAGTGAGACTTGTCCGGCTTATCGGGCAAAATGACGTAAATGATTTTGACCCCTTTCTTATGTTAGATGCCTTTGACTCTAAAAACCCCCATGACTATGTGCGGGGCTTTCCCAGTCATCTCCACAGGGGGATTGAGACTATCACCTATCTTATCTCCGGAGAGATTGAACACAGGGACAGCCTTGGAAACCGTGGGCTTATTTCCGGCGGAGACTGCCAGTGGATGACGGCAGGCTCCGGCATCATACATGAGGAGATGCCAAAGGAAACCGATTGGCTTTTTGGTGTTCAGCTTTGGCTTAACCTTCCTGCCAAGGATAAGATGGCAAGCCCCTCTTATGGTGACATTAAAAGCGAGGATGTCCCCGTAATTTCTGAACAGGATGCAACTATTCGCATTATCTCGGGAAATTATAAGGGCACGAGGGGTGCTTTTCACGGGGAATATGTGGATGCCATTTTCCTCGATGTTTCCTTAAACCCACAGGCGGAATGGACTTTTTTCAGCGAAAGGGACTCCACGCTTTTTCTGTACATCCTTCAGGGAGGCGGCTGCTTTGACCATGAGGGCGAGGAAAGTGCCTTTGAAAAGCAAGTGGTTCTATTTGGTGAGGGGAATGAGCTTTTTGTTAAGGTCGGAAATGAGGGCATAAGATTTCTGCTGTTTATGGCAAACCCTTTAAATGAGCCTGTGGCTTGGGGAGGCCCCATAGTTATGAACACAGAGGAAGAGCTGACTCTGGCTTTTACTGAGCTTAAAAACAATACTTTTATAAAAACAGAAAGGACAGATGAGTAATGGGAGCTAAAATCAAAATTATCGGCATATCCGGCAGTCTGCGCC